>CAZBZH010000643.1:0-2912 GCA_964496265.1 uncultured Acidobacteriota bacterium
CCCGGGAGCATACCGGACAAAAGCCGACGTCGTTGCGGGTGAACATGATGCAGTCCGCACGGGGCCGATAGAGCCCACGGGATTCGTACATCGCTCCTTCGAAGGCACCGACCTTGCCGGCGTGTTCTTCGGCGGCCAGGGTTGCGGTAGTCTCCTGCTTGACCTCGTCGAACAACCGCTCCATCGCCTCTTCCGACGCGCCCTCGGCGCGCATGGCGTTGCGGCGTTTCTGATAGGCCCGGGATTCGGCGTCGTAGGCCTCCTTGTTCCACGGCGTCGGCAGCGGAGTGCCCTCGACCAGATCGGCCCACTTGAGAGCCGCCGGATCGAGTAGCGCGGTGATGTTCGGCTCCCAGGGTTCGACGTCGGGCGCGGTGAACTTCTCGTAGGCCACCGACGAGCTGTAGTACTCGTCACCCAGGCCGGCGAAGCTGTGGCCGAATTCGTGAACCACCAGATAGTCGGCGTAGGCCGAATTCGCCGCCGCGGTGGCGTAGAGGTTGAGGATGCCGCCGCCGCCGTACTTCCGTTCATCGACCAGGATCAGCACCGTGTCGTAGGGGGCCGCGGCGGCGACGTCCCGCCAGCGCTTGTCCTCGAGGGAGAGCACGTAGCGTTCCGAATCGAAGGTGTTGTAGCGGGCGCCCAGGGGCGTTTCCCGGTAGACGCCGGCTCGCGGACGAGCGACTCCCTGGGCGGGGGAGGGCGTCCAGATCGCCCGCACGTTGAAGTCCTTGCGGCGTTTCTTGAACGGATCGACGGCGAACAACGCGTCCCGGGCCTTGCCCGCGTCGGCGAGGAACTTGTCCCGGCGATCGGCGGCGTAGCCGTCGCCGAGGATCAGCAGGTCGACCTTGACCGCGGGCCGGCCGTGAATCTCGAGCTCCACCACGTCCGCCGGCGGAACCGGCGACCGGTCGACGAAACGGGAGGACGGATCGATGGTGCGGGTCCATAGCTGGGCAAAGGTCTGGTCGGCGGCCCGCTTCATCAGACGCAGCTGAAAACGGGCCTTCGGTTCCGGAATGCGTACCGCCTCCTCGATGGTGTTCCAGACGCCGTCGTGGGCTTCACCGGTGGTCTCCCACTCGCCGTAGATGCTGGCGAATCCCCGGCTGTAGATCACACGGTTGGAGGGCAGGGCCACAACCTCGACCCGGTACTTGCCCAGCCCCAGTTCATCCAGCAGCTGGGTGCGACTGCCGGGCCAGGGGCCCTCGACGCGCAGCCGGCCCAGGGCGATCCGCTCCTCGCTCGCGGTGCCTGAATGGTAGAGGTCGACCCGCAGGGTGTCGCCGGTGAACCAGCCGTCGAAGCCGGCGGCCACCGGGGAAGCTCCGAGCAGCAACAACAGCGACAGCATCCACGTCCGGCGCAGGAGGCTGCTCATAGCTCGAAGTTCCAGGCCTTCTTGACCTCGGTGCGCGGCGAGAGGAACCGGTCGACATACTCCCGGTGCACCGGGTCGTCGGCGTAGATCGGCACGTCCTCGATGCGTTCGAAGCGCACCATCAGGCATAGATCCCAGTCCTTGGCCGAGCGCTCGTCGGCGGGCGCGCCGATGTCCACGTGCTTCACGCCGTGGCAGCGGACCAGCACCTCGCGGCTCTTCTGCATGATCTCGCCACGGACGGCCGCGTTGTCGTACTCCGACTTCAACTTGACCAGAACGATTCGTTGGATCATCCGATGCTCCTCCTGTGTGGCACATGATAGCCCGGCCGCCGGGACGATTTTCTCGATTCGAGCTGAGCCGTTTCCCGATCGGATCCCGCCAATACCGTTCACGCCACCGACCGTTGCGGTCGCAAAGAGGAATCTCATGGCAAGGACGCTGAGGGTATTCGTTTCCAGTACGGCGGAGGATCTGCGCGAACATCGCAGTGAGGTTCGGGAGGTCATCGACCGCCTCGGCCACAAGGCGGTGGCGATGGAGACCTTCGGCGCCCAGCCGACCTGGTCGCTCCAGGCTTGCCGCAGCCTGGTCGAGGGCTGCGACGCGCTGGTGGTGATCGTGGCGCATCGTTACGGCTGGGTGCCGCCGACTGCCGACGGCAGTCCCAAGAGCATCACCTGGCACGAGGTCGACGCCGCCCAGAACGCCGGGTTGCCGATCTTCACCTTCGTCGTCGATCCGCAGGCTCCATGGACCGCCGCCAAGGAGCAGGACCGGCTGGTCGGTGCGTCTCCCGGCGAGCTGGAGGGCATCCAGGAGGCGGTGCTTCAACTGCAGGCCTTCAAGCGGGAGCTCGGGCGCCGCCCCTGGGATACCTTCGACACCCCGGGCGATCTGGCCAAGAAGGTGGCGACCTCCCTTTCCCGCTGGTTGACCAACGCCACCGAACCCTATGTCCAGGATGGCGAGTGGATTCACCCGTATATCGGCCTGCGCATTCCGGCGCCCGAGGGCTGGACCGCCGAACAGGTGATGAACACCCCCCATCTGCTGGCGCCGCCCACCGGCGGCTTCCGGGACAATCTCAACGTGCGGCAATTGCCTCTGCCGGGCAGCGACGACCTGCAGCTGCTGCTGGCCCAGAACGCGCAGGTGCTGCAGCAGATGCCGGATATCGAACTGCAACGGGCCGAGATCCGCCGGATCGCCGGCCGGGACGCGGTTTCCATCGCCTACCGTGGCGTGCTCGAGGGATTCGCCTTTCCGGTCTGTGGCGAGGCAGTGATCCTGGTCAAGGGGGATCGCCAGCTGGTCGTGACCGGGACCGTCGCGCCGGAGAGCTGGGACCGGGTCGGGCCCTCGGTGCAGGCGAGCCTGGCGGGCATGGAGTTCGGCCTCCTCAGCTAGCCGACTCGAGCTGGCCGGCCTGGGGGAAGCGCCACCGCTCCGCGGCATTTGCGGCCGTTTGACTCCATAGCTCCACGCTATGCCGTCGAGAGACAAACGGTATTTCCAT
>CAZBZH010000644.1:0-2908 GCA_964496265.1 uncultured Acidobacteriota bacterium
TCCCTGGACACCCTCTGGTTCCAGGTTTCGGGGACGCTGTGCAACCTGGCCTGCACCCACTGCCTGGTCTCGGCTTCGCCGACCAACCGCACCCACGAGCACCTCTCCCTGGAGAAGGTCGAAGGTTACCTCGACGAGGCGGTCGGCCTCGGCGTGCGGGAGTTTTACTTCACCGGAGGGGAGCCGTTTCTCAACCCGGAGATGGAAGCGATCCTCGAACGGACCCTCGAGCTCGGCCCGGCCACGGTGCTGACCAACGGCCTGCTGCTCAACCCCCAGCGCTGCGCCCGGCTCAAGCAGATGAGCGACCGCAGCGACTACTCGCTGGACCTGCGGGTCTCGATCGACGGCTACGACAGCGCCAGCAACGATCCGATTCGCGGCGAGGGCAGCTTCGTGCGCATCCTCAAGGGCATCGGCAACCTGGCCGCCGCCGGACTCAACCCGGTGATCACGGTGACCGAGGTCTGTAGTGAAGTCGCGTCGGCAAAGGGACGCGAACGCTTCTTCGAGGTGCTCCGTGAGCACGGCCTGGAGAAACCGCGACTGAAGATCCTGCCGGTGTTCAAGATCGGCGCCGAGAGTGAACGGGGCGGCGATTACGCCGAGTGGCAGCGGCTTAAACCGGAGGACGCCCTCGACGGACGCTGGGATCATCTGCAGTGCAGCTCCAGCCGCATGGTCACCGCCTCCGGCGTATGGGTTTGCCCGATCCTGATCAACGTCCCCGGCGGACGGATGGGCGAACGGATCGCCGACACCCTCGACGACTACCCCCTCGAACATCAGGCCTGCTGGACCTGTCACGTCGAGGGTGCGACCTGCCGCACATGAGCAAGTTCCCCGACCACAAGGGCAAGGCGACCCTCGACGGCAAGCTGGTGCCCCTCGAGGAGTTCCGCGCCCAGTGTGGGCGCCATGGCCGCAGCCTCGACGACGATGCCCGTGCCGCTGAAGCGCGGCGATTGGTTTCGGTGGGTAGCGACGGCGTCGAGGTCGAGGGCCCCTTCGAGCGGGTGCTGGTCTTCGGCGGGGTCTACAGCAATCACTACGGCCTGAGCGCCGTGCTCGAGGCCGCGGAGCGTCATCGTGCCGACGCGGTCTACTGCCTGGGAGATCTCGGCGGCTTCGGCCCCAATCCCGAGAAGGTCTGGCCGCTGCTGACGGCGGCGGGTGTGCGCTGCATCCAGGGCAACTACGAGCAATCCCTGGCTACCGGTCACGAGGATTGCAACTGCGGCTACACCGATCCCCGGGACAATCACTTCGCCGAGCTCTCGTACAGCTACACCGCCCGCAACTGCTCCGACGAGTTCAAGGCCTGGATGGGCGGACTGCCCGAGCGGCGGCGCGTGCGGGTCGGCGAGCGGGAGCTGCTGCTGGTCCACGGGTCTCCGCGGCAGGTCAACGAGTTCCTGTTCCACACCACGACGCCGGTGCCCTTCCTCGAGGTGCTGCTGGAGCAGGAGCGCTGCGACGCCATGCTCTGCACCCACACCGGCCTGCACTGGCACCGCCGGCTGCCTTCGGGCCGGGACGCGATCAACGTCGGCGTGATCGGCCGCCCGGCCAACGACGGCACCACCGACGTGCGCTTCGCGCTGCTGGAAGCCGACGGTGACGGCGGACTACGGGTAGAACTTCCCGCCCTGCGCTACGACCACCAGGCGCTGGCCGCGGAGATGCGCGCCGAATCCCTGCCGGAAGAGTTCGTCGAGACCATCCTCACCGGCTGGTGGACCACCTGCCTCGAGATCCTGCCGGCCAAGGAACGCGCCACTTCGAAGTTCTGAGGGAGCCGCTGTTTGAGCCCGACCCTGTTCGTCGCCGTCGTGCTCTCGGCCATCCTCGACTACTGCATTGCAGCCATCGGCCTGTTCGGGCGATCTCCCATCGGACTCGCTAGCGATTCGGCCGGCGCGACCCGGGTCGGCCTCGGGCGGATCGTCATCGCCGCCGTCCTCGCCGGACTGGCGTTGCTGACCAAGACCATCCTGCTCGGCGTCCTGGGCCTCGATCTGTTCGGCTTCATCCGGCTGGTCTACCTGGAACTGTTCGTCGTGGTTCCGGCCCTCGGCCTGACCCTGCTGCTCTCCCATCGTTCGGCGTTGCGCGGCGGGCGGGGCTGGCCGGCCACGCCACTGGCCCACGGCATCGCCGCCCTCGCGCTGTTGATGCCGTCGATTGGGTTCTACGCCAGCTGCATCGAACCCTACCGGCTTCAACTGGAAACCGCGGCGCTGGCGCTACCGCAGGACCGTGCAGGCGAACAGGAGCTGCGCATCGGCGTCGTCGCCGATCTGCAGGCCCGCCGGATCGGAGCGCATGAGGAGCGGGCGATCGACCGGCTGCTCGAGCTGGACGTGTACCAGCATCGCAGCAGCCCGAGCGACGAGGTGTTCGCCGCGTACCGGGCGCTGTTCGACCGCATGCGTCCTCCCGGCGGGGTGTACGTCGTCGAGGGCAACACCGACCGGCCCAGGTTCTTGCGGCGCCTGGCCGATGAGCTGCCGCATGTGCATTTCCTCGACGACGAGGTAACGCGGTTGACCGTGGGTGACCGACGCATCTCGCTGGCCGGGACCTCCCTCGGGTGGACCGGGCAGGGCGCTCTGCGCGCGGCCCGCGAACTGGAGCAACTCCCCGGCCGCGACGACATCCGTCTGTTGCTGTCCCACAAACCGGACGCCGTCTACAACCTCGAGCCCGCCTCGCGGGTCGATCTGGTGGTGGCCGGGCACACCCATGGCGGACAGGTGGTGCTGCCGCTCTTCGGGCCGCCGATCACCCTGACCTCGGTTCCCCGCGAGATCGCCCGGGGCGGACTCGGGGAGATGGACGGGCGGACGATCTACGTCAGCCGCGGCATCGGCATGGAGCGGGGGCAGGCGCCGCCGCTGCGCTTCCT
>CAZBZH010000645.1:0-2899 GCA_964496265.1 uncultured Acidobacteriota bacterium
CGGAGACGATGGCGTTGATGGGCGTGCTGTAGCTGCTCGGCCTGACGGTCAACCCGGCGATCCTGCTGGTCGACCGCATGCAGCAGCACGCGCGGGTCGGCGGCCGCAGCGCCGGAGCCGCCGCGCTCTCGGCGGTGCGCGAACGCACCCGCCCGGTGCTGATGGCCGCGGGCACCACCGTGGCCGGTCTGTGGCCGCTGGCGATCGCCACCGGTCAGGAGAACGAGCTCTGGCCTCCCTTCGCCACGGTGTTGATGGGCGGGCTGCTGACCTCGACCCTGCTGACGCTGCTGGTGATTCCGGTCGGCTTCGTCTTCCTCAACCGGCTGGACAACGTCTTCGGCCGGCTCGGTCCCTGGATCGTGATCGCCTGGGCCGGCGCCACCACCCTGATGATGTGGCCGCTGATCCGCTTCGAGGTGCTGACTTCGTTCCAGTGGCAGTTGATCACCACGGTCCTGGTCGGATCGCTGTTGCTCGGCGCCGCCTACTGGGCTTTCCGCCGAGTGCCCCAACCGGAACCGGCGACGGTCGGCGGCGGACCGCCCGAGCTGGACGTTCGCTACCTGAACAAGATCTACGGCCGCCCCGGCCCGATCGGACGGGCCTGGCATGTCTGGGATCGTTTCGCGGCGCGGGTGCTGGACCGGGGGGGCACCCCGTTCGTTCCGAGCCAGGCCCGGGATCGTTTGATCCCGCTGTTGCTGCTGTTCGCCGGGGCCATGTACATGGCCAACACCCTGGGCGCCATGTTCTGGCGCCTGCTGTTCCTGTTCCTCGCTGCGATCCTGCTCGGCGGCTTCTTCCGTCAGATCCGCGCCGCCCGGGGCAAGGCGGACAACATGGGCCGGGTCGAACCGGGCGGCATCGAGAACTGGCTGGCGGCGCTGACGCCGTGGGCCGCGCTGTTCTATGTGGTCGTGTTCTGGACCCGCCTCGGCAGCTTCGCTCAGGGGCTGTTCGAGAACGCCGGTCGCGCCGAGCTGCGGCTCTGGGTCCCGGCGGCCCTGGCGATCCTCATCGTCGTTTCCCAGCTCGGCCGGCGCACCGCCTTCCGGATCTCCCGGGGGGAACTGGCGCCGATCGTCGAGTCGCGCCTCGCCGGCTTCAAGCGCGCGTGGCGCGCCTTCTCTCAACGGGTGTTCGGTCTGGACCTTCCTCGCGAAGAGGTCCACGCCGTGCGCCGCGTGCACTTCGTGGCCAAGCGGGGCATGATCGGCGTGCTCGGACCCAACGGCGCCGGCAAGACCACCATGCTGCGCATGCTCGCCGGCATCCTCGATCCGACGGTCGGTGCGATCCACATGGGCGGCGTGCCGCTCAACGACGTGCGCAAGCGGCTGGCCCGCTACCAGGGCTACCTGCCCCAGGACTTCGGCCTGCCCGGCGAGATGACCGCCCGGGAGTACCTCGAGTACTACGCGCTGCTCTACGAGATCGGCCCCGCAAGCGAACGGGCCGAGCGAGTCGACTCGCTACTCAAGGAGGTCGGCCTCGGTGAGAAGTCCGATCTCAAGATCGGCAGTTTCTCCGGCGGTCAGCGCCAGCGGGTCGCCGTGGCGCGGACGCTGCTGCGCCTGCCTCCGGTGATCATCGTCGACGAACCGACGGTGGGTCTCGATCCCCGGGAGCGCATTCGCTTCCGCAACCTGCTCTCGCGGCTGGCCGAGGGGCGCATCGTGCTGTTCTCGACCCACGTGGTCGAGGATGTGGCCGTGGCCTGCGAACGGGTGCTGGTGATGACCCGGGGCAAGATGGTGTTCGACGGAGTGCCCGACGACCTGCTTCACGAGGCGGCGGGCAAGGTCTGGGAGATGTCCGTCGACCCCGGCGTCAAGCCTGACCTGCCCGAAGGGGCGATGCTCGTCGATGAGCTGCCTCAAGGGGACGGCCGGGTGCGCCTGCGCATCCTCGCCGGTGAGCAACCGGCGCCCGATGCGGAATCGGTCGAACCGAACCTCGAGGACGGCTACCTGTGGCTGTCCGTCGCCGGAGTCCAAGCATGAGCGCCGAGGGAACCACCGGCTGGAAGGCGCGGCTGCGGCTGGTGCACCTGTCGACCCGCATGATGGCGGGGCGCCGCTACTGGATCTGGCCCTTCGCCGTGCTGCTCTGGCCGCTGTTCCAGATGATCCGGCTGCTCGTCGGGTGGCGGGACGATTCCTTCGCCGCCGCCGAGGCCCAGAACTTCCTGATCGGGATCCCGCTCACGGTGCTGGCCATGGCCCTCGGCATGCGCATCATCGCCGGCGAGGTCGACGCGCGAACCCTGGAGATCGCCTACACCGTTCCCGGCGGCACCAAGCGGGTGTGGTGGGCCAAGATCTTCGGCGTGATGGGCATCCTGCTCGCCGCCGAGGGACTGGCGGCGTTGTTCACCTACGTGTTCCTCACCTCGTTCCCCGTCGAGGCGCTCTACGGAGCGTTCCAGGCGGCGGTGCTCTACGGCGTGCTGTGCATGGGACTGGGTGCGCTATTCAAGAGTGAGTCCGCCGGCGGACTGGTCGCCGTCGCGATCCTTGGCGTGAACTTCGTCTTCCAGGGGGCGGGCTCGCGGCTGTCGCCGTTTTTCAACCCGGCGAACTTCCCCAATGAAGAGGTCGCCCAGGTGATCGCCTGGACGATCCAGAACCGGATCGGCTTCGTGCTGGTGATTGCGGCGGTGATTGCGCTGTCCTTCGGCCGCTCGGATCAGCGGGAGCGCATGCTGGGAACTTGAGCCGGATGCGCCGGCCCCGCTGCCGACGGGCCTCCGAAGCCCGATGCGGCCGTCAGATCAACTGCACCAGCGTCAGCACGTTGTCGTCGGGGTCGTGGAAGTGGGCGAGGATGCCGCCCCAGGATTGCTCTACCGGTGAGCCGGTGAAGCGGACACCACGGCCGCGGAGCTCGTCGTAGA
>CAZBZH010000646.1:0-2895 GCA_964496265.1 uncultured Acidobacteriota bacterium
GCGGGGCCACGGTTCCGCCCCCTGCTCCGCCTGCGCCTGGTACGAGGCCCTGAACCTACCGAGAGTTTGACGCGGTGCGCAGATAGATCGGGTCATGCTGCCACCTCAGACGACCCCGCTAGAACGCGACGCGCACGCCGAGCTGGTACTGGCGGCCGAAGCGGCGGGTGGCGTCGTTGACCCCGTTGATCTGGGTGCCGATCTCGAGGAACTCGTTGTAGATCCGGTAGGTGTCGTCGTTGAGCAGGTTGAACACCTCGAGGGACAGCTCGGCGTTGACCCCCTTGAGCGCCACCGCCTTGGTCGCCTTGACCGTGAAGTCCCAGAACGAGCGGTTGCGCTGGTCGTTGCGTTGGCCGGTGGGGAAGATCAGCCGCTCCCGCTGCTCGAAGGTATCGAAGCCGGCGACGGTGGGGAAGACCACATCCCGGGACAGCCCCTGGCGCAGAATCGAGAAGGGCAGCCCCGACTGCCAGGTCACGCTGGCACCGAGGCGCACGCCCCAGGGGGTCTGGGTGCTGGCGATGAACTTGACCACGTGGCGTTGGTCGTTGGACTGGAAACCGAACTCGTCGTCGACCAGCGAGCCGTCGTTCCCGATCAACTGCTGGAAATCCTCGCCGTCACCGACCGACTGGGACCAGGTGTAGGACAGCTGCCCTTCCCACCCCCGGTACTGCCGGCGCAGCAGGCTCAACACCACCGCTTCGTAGTCCGACTGGTTGAAGTTGCCTACCTGGAGCACCGAGCCCCAGAACGGATTCAAACGGTACAGGTCGGGGAAACCGTCGGGGCGCGGCAACAGGATCGAAGGATCGTTGGGGAAGGGCTCCAGGTTGCCGGTACAGTCGTCGAGCAGACCGTCCGGCTGGTCGTTGATCGCCGGGTCCCCGGGCTCGGTCACCAACAGGCAGGTGCCGAGATCCCGCGCCACGTTGTTGATGTCCCGGTCCTGAAGCTGATCCCGGTACTCGCGACGAATGTAGGTCACGTCGAAGCGAGTCTCCGCGGCGATCTGGCGTTCGAAGGTGATCGCCAGTTCGTCCTGGTAGGGCGTGCGCAGATTGTGGTCGACCGCCAGCAACGACGCCACGGCGTTGACCGCCCGGCGATTGCTCAGATCGTTGAGCAGCCACTCGTCGTTGAACCGCACCGCCTGGAACTCGATCCCGACCGCGGCGGGCAACTGTTCGAGCAGCGGCACCAGGAACGGGATGTTGTTGTAGTTGCGCCCCGCACTGAAGGAGAACTTGGTCTTGCCGTCCCCCCAGGGATCCCAGGACAGCGCCAGAAAAGGCGAGAAGTTGGTGTCGATCAGGTTGATGTTTTCCTTGCTGCGACGCTTGCTCAGGAAGTTGGCCTGGACCACCGTGGGACCGAAGAAGCTGATGGTCTGCTGGGGCGTCAGACCGAACACCCTGGCCAGTTCCTCGGCGACCTGCTCGGTTCCCTCGAAACCGGTGAAGGCCTGGGCCGCCTCGAAGGGGAACGCACCCTGGGCGATTCGCGACTCGTAGTCCTCCAGCTCGGCCGCGAAGTCCAGCGGCTCCAGGCCCCCGGAGTTGATCGCCTGGCGGTCGAGACGGAAGCCGACGTCGAGGGTCAGGTTGCTGCGGATCCGCATCTTGTCCCGGAAGTAGATCCCCCAGGTCGTGCCGGTGGCCCGGGCCCGGTTGGTGCTCGGCACCGGCACGTTGACCAATGCCGTGCCCACCAGGCTGAGGCCGATGCGTTCCACCTGGAAATCGATCTGTGGCCGCTGCTCGATGTCGCGCACGTAGCGCTCGTTCTCGATGATCAGGCCGGTCTTGATCTCGTGGGGCACGCCGAGAAATCGTCCGCGAGGGTAGATCGTGGCGTCGGACTTGACGGTGAAACGCTGACGGGCGTCGTTGAAATCGATGAAGAACGAGCCGGTGGTGCCGGCGGGAATCTGGCCGTTGATGATGCCGCCGCTATCCGTCGGATCCTCACCGCCGAAGTTGGTGCAGGCGGCGAGCTCGATCACATCCAGGCCGCGCAGGCAGGAGTTGCGCACGCCGCGTTCGGCGGGAGCGACGGTCAACCCGCCGTCCTGCCACGCCACCAGCGTCTCGACGAACACCCGGGGGGAGTAGGGCGCGCTCCAGACGATCGAGTAGGAATCCGCCTCGGTGCGACGGAACTGACTGGCGCTGGCCGGGGTCGTCGAACTGACGCCGAAGTTGTTCAGCGTGATCGGGTTGGCGTCGAAACGGAAAGCCAGCTTGTTGCGCGGAGAAACCTGCCAGGTCAGCTGGTCCGAATCGACCCGCTGCTCGGTCTCGACAATCGCCAGGTCGCCGATGATGTTGAACGGCTCGCCCTTGTCGACGTACTCGTGGGACAGCCGGTACCACAGCTTGTCCTTGATCAGCGGGCCCGAGAGCTGAACCGAGGGCTGGTTCCAGTCGAAGTCCGGGACACGATCGTCGGGAATGTTGGCCGCGCCGACACCGTCCAGCTGGCTGGTCTGGTAGAAGTACGAGACCACTCCCTCGAAGTCGTTGGAGCCCTGTTTGAGAATGATGTTGGCGTAGCCGCCCTGGGCCCGGCCGAACTCCGGCCCGGCGCCGGCGGTCAGCACCTCGATCTCCTCGATGGCGTTGAGGTTGACGTTGCTCTGGAACTGGCCGGTCAGCGGATCGACGTTGGACACACCGCCGACCACCGCCTTGAAGTCGCGGGCGCGAGAGCCGTGGACGTTGGGGTTGCCGTCGTCGTTGGCGTCCTGCACGCCGGGCGCCAGGGTCAACAGCTTCTGGTAGGTGCGGCCGCGGATCGGCAGATCCTTGATGAAGTCGTTGCTGAACTTGGTCGAGGTCTGGGTCTCATCGAGGTCGACCACATCCCGCCGGCCGACGACCCGCAACTCTT
>CAZBZH010000647.1:0-419 GCA_964496265.1 uncultured Acidobacteriota bacterium
GGGAGCGCGCGTCGGCCAGGAGGTCGTCGAGCGCGCTCTGGGTCACCGCGAGGCGGCGGGCGGCGTCGGCGTCCCGCTTCACGAACAGCGAGTCGAAGATCCGCTTGGGGCGGTGCTCGGCCGGGATGGCGCGGCCGCGGCGGTCGAACGTCGGGGGGAATGGTTGGGAGAGCAACCGCCGACGTCGCGCGCCCGGTTGTTCGCGCCGGGAGTCGTCTCTACCGGGCTCTACGAGCGCGATCTGGCGGTTCATCCCGACGGCGAGGAGATCTACTGGTCGGTGGTGCTGGGCAGCTTCGACTCTGCCGCCGTGCTGCGCGCCCGCCGCGGAAGCGACGGTGTCTGGGGTGAGCCCGAGGTCGCGCCCTTCTCGGGACGCTATCGTGATCTGGAGCCGATGTTCGACCCGGCAGGGGAGC
>CAZBZH010000647.1:429-2438 GCA_964496265.1 uncultured Acidobacteriota bacterium
GGCTCTACTTCGTGTCCAATCGGCCGCTCCCGGGCAACAGCGAAGCTCGGGACGACAGCGACATCTGGTTCGTCGAGCGCGCCGGCGACGATTGGGGGGAGCCGCAGCGGCTTCCGGGTCCGGTCAACTCCGACGCGCCGGAGTTCTTCCCCTCGTTCACCCGGGACGGCACCCTGTACCTGACCCGGGACGAACCCGACGGCCGCTCACGGATCTACCGCGCCGCCCGCGACGGCGAGGGCTGGGCCGAGCCGCAACCCCTCGGCGCCACGATCAACGGCCACCGCACCCAGTTCAACGGGCTGATCGATCCGGACGAGCGCTTCCTGATCTTCAGTGCCTTCGGCCGCGAGGATTCCCTGGGAGGCGTCGACTACTACGTCGCGCCGCGGAACGCCGACGGCACCTTCGGCGAGGCGCTCAATCTGGGGCCGGCGGTCAACAGCAAGTCCCGGGACGAGTACGCGCCGGGGCTGAGCCCCGACGGCAAGTACCTGTTCTTCATGTCGTCGCGGAGTCGGTACCAGACGCTGCCCGGTCAGGCGCGGACCCGGGGGGACCTGCTGCGCAGCGACACCGAGCCGGAGAACGGTCGTCCGGACGTCTACTGGATCGCCGTATCCGCGGTGCCGGCTCTGGAGAACTTCTGACGGGGCTTCGACGCGGGGTTGCCCGGCGTCGGCGCGGAGATTCGGGGAGCGGGGGCTAGCTCGGTCTCCCCGGCCGGAGCCGTCGGCGTTACCGGCACCGCCGTGACCGGAACCGTCGCGCGGGACGTGGCGTGACCGAGCTCCACCGTGCTCGCCTCCACCGGTTCGCAGGTGACCGGCTCCAGTTCGTCCCGGCGGTGGCCGAACTCGCCCTGGCCGCAGGCGTTCTCCGCCCGCACCAGGTAGTAGAAGCCCGCGCCCGGGGCCGGCCCCTCGTCGAGGGCGTGGGCGCTCGGCTCGGCGGTCTCGGTGCGGCAGGAGGTGTTGGACGGGTCCAGCACTCCGGCGGCCCGCAGGTCGCTGAGGGAACCGGAGACCAGCTCATAGCCGGTCTCCGGTCCAGCGGAGACTCCCACGTCGCTCCAGCTCAGGCTGGTCCGCGTAGCGAAAACGATCTCGTTGGCGTAACCCGGAGCCGCCCACAGGTCCGGGTTGGTCACCGCGCAATCGTTGCCGTCCAGGGAGCCGTCAATGTCCCGGTCACCGCCGAGCCGCGGGCCGTCGCCCACGGGCACGCAGAAGAAGCTGATCGGCCCTTCGGCCTGAGCACGCAGCTCCTCGGTGGTCAGCTTCTCGCCGGCCAGGTCGGTGCGCCACTCCAGCAGGGAGTAGCGGAAGCGCCGCACCTCGCCGCCGACCAACGTCGAGGCGGTCAGGTCGCAGTGGCGCTGGATCAATTCGAAGTCGCCGAGTTGCAGCAGTAGCGCGATGCGCGACTCCTGGTCGGCGGTGCCGGTCGGCGCCGCGCCACCGGGCACCGTCACCGTGTGCCCTACCGCGGGCTTGACGCCGGTGGGGAAGGACAGCATGAACGCCGCCACGTCGTGGACCGCCTGGGCGTTGGCCGCGTCGAAACCGAACTTGCGCGAGGACATGAAGGTCAGGAGGTCCGGGATCGAGCCGTCGTGGAGATAGCCGAAGCCGGACTTGGATTCCGGCATCAGGGCGTCGCCGGGGGCGCCGAAAGCCGGCCCCTGTTTCTCGTACATGTTGCGCAGGTGCGGGACCTTGATATCTGAATGAGCCGACGAGAAATCCGCCTCACCGCCGGCGAACAGGCCGGCCGCTTCGGGGGCGGTCGGCTCCACCGGCTCGACCCCGCCCTGCACGCCGCCGGCGGCGCCGTGGGGCATGCTGTGGCAACCGGCGCAGGGAGAGGCGGCGCGGATCGCGTTGTTGTCGAACAGCTGCTTGCCGTTCAGCGGGTTGCCGGTCACACCGTGGTCGGCGTAGACGGTCAGGGCGTCGGGCAGGCTGTCGTCCAGGCCGCGGTAGGGGTTCGGCGGCAGGGTGATGCCC
>CAZBZH010000647.1:2479-2893 GCA_964496265.1 uncultured Acidobacteriota bacterium
GGGGTCAGGCCCTCGGGCGCCGCCTCGGTGCCGATGTTCTCGGAGCCGAGCAGGTTGTGGAACGCCTCGTTGAACTCGGCGAAGGTGCCCTTGTCCCCGCGCCAGTGCAGCGGCTCGAGCATGCCGCGGAAGGTCTGGGTGGTCATCGGGCCCTTCTGCGGGTCGAAGCCGCTCTGGCTGGCGCACAGCTCCTCGGCGCACTCCACCGCCGCCCCTCCGATCGGGATGATGAAGCGCACGTTGTCGTCGGACATCGAGTACGGCGCGAACGCGCCCGCCGGGTTCCCGAGGTCCCAGGCCAGGTCGTCCCGGTCCCCGAACAGATGACAGCTGGCGCAGGAGGCGTCGCCGTGCCCGGAGGTGGCGATGCCGTCGTAGAAGAAGCGCCGCCCTTCCGGCACGTCGGGATCGGTC
>CAZBZH010000648.1:0-2881 GCA_964496265.1 uncultured Acidobacteriota bacterium
AGCTGGATGAACAAGAAGAATGAGGGTGGTTCGACGGCAACGACCACTCCGAGCGCCCCGGCGGCGTCTCAGCAGAACACGCCGGCCCCCCGGGAGAGCGGGACTTTGGTCAACATCGGCAAATCCGTGCACATCAAGGGGGAGCTGACCGGTAGCGAGGACCTCACCATCGAAGGACGGGTCGAGGGTCAGATCACCCTCAAGAACCACACCGTCCGCGTGGGCGAGAGCGGTCACATCAAGGCCGAGATTCACGCCAAATCGGTGCTGATCTCCGGTGAAGTGGTCGGCAACGTGACCGCCGACGACAAGATCTCCGTGGCCCGGACCGGGTCGGTGGAAGGGGACATCACCGCTCCGCGGGTGATTCTCGAGGACGGCTCCCAGTTCCAGGGCCGTATCGATATGCCCACCGGCGGGAAGACCGCCCAGTTCCCCGAGAAGAACAAGCAGAAGGGCGGCAACGACCAGCAGAAGACCGGCACCGGCTCCTGAAGCCGGCGAAAATGACGATTCGCGGCGGCCGGCCACCCGCAAAACACGGGGGCCGGCCGTCTGCGTCTCGCCCCCCGGCTCCCGCTTCTGATAGCATCCTGCGTCCATCATGAACCGGCCTCCTCACACGCCGCCGGCCCTGTCGGTGGTCATTCCACTCTTTCGCGAGGGGGGGCATCTCCGCGACGTGCTGAGGACCATCGGCGCCGCCCTGGACGCCCTCGATGCGCCCTATGAGCTGGTGCTGGTCGATGACGGCTCCGACGACGAAACCTGGACCGTCGTCGAGGAGACCTGCGCCGCCCGCAACGACACCCGGGGCATCCGCCTCAGCCGCAATTTCGGCAAGGAAGCGGCGCTCTGCGCCGGCCTCGAGGCGGCCCGGGGACAGGCGGTGCTGGTGATGGACGGGGATCTGCAGCATCCGCCCGCGTTGATCGCCGAGATGTGGAAGCTGTGGAAAGCGGGCGGCGTGGACGTGGTCGAGGCGGTCAAGGTCGACCGCGGCCGGGAGCCGCTGATCAACCGGCTCGGCTCACGGCTGTTCTACGGCTTCCTCAGCCGCTTCTCCGGCTACGACCTGGACAACTCCACCGACTTCAAGCTGATGGACCGCCGGGTGGTCGATGCCTGGCTGCGCCTCGGCGAACGCAACCTGTTCTTCCGCGGCATGAACGCCTGGCTCGGCTTCGTGCGAGTGCAGGTGCCCTTCGAGGTGGCCAAACGCGCGGCGGGCGCTTCCCACTGGTCGCTCTTGCGCCTGGTGCGGCTGGCGATCACCGGCGTGACCGCGTTCTCCACCACGCCGCTGCACATCGTGACCTTCACCGGCGGACTGTTCCTGCTGGCGGCGCTGGGACTCGGGCTCCAGACCCTGTTCAACAAGCTCGACGGCCGGGCGGTAGATGGATTCACCACCGTGATCCTGCTGCAGTTGATCATCGGCAGCCTGCTGATGATCAGCCTCGGCGTGATCGGCACCTACATCGCGAAGATCTATCGCGAGGTCAAGGGGCGTCCGCGCTTCATCGTGCGGGAGCAGGTCGGCATGGAGGCGGGTCCCGATGAAACGGCCTGATCATCCGGGGCCGTGGCTGCTGATCGGCGCCGCCTGCCTGTTCGGGCTGGTGATGCTGTTCCACGAGGTCGGCGCCGGCTCCCCGCCGTCGAAGAACGACCAGGTGCTCCACGATGCCATGACCTCCTACGCCGCCCGCCACGGCGGCGAGCATTACGTGGTCAACCACTGGTATCCGTCGATCGCCGGCGGCTTCCCGGTGTTCGCCCACTACCCGCATCTATCCCACGTGGTCGGCGCGGCGGTGACCCGCCTGCTGCCGATGCACGCCGAGCCGCACCAGGTCTACGGCATCCTCAACTGGCTGGTGCTCTCGCTGATGCCGCTTGCGATCTACGCCGGCATGCGACGGATGGACTTCGCGCCCTGGGCGGCGGCCTTCGCCGGAGCGATCTATCCCTTCGTCATGGCCAACCCGTATCTCGGGATCGGCTGGGAGGCTTTCCTCGACACCGGTTCGGGATTGATGCCCCAGCTGTGGGGTGTGTTCTTCCTCTTCGCCGCCCTCGGCTGGGGTTGGCGCGCGGTGCATGGCGGCCCCCGGGTCATCGCCGGGTTGCTCGTCGCCGCGGCGGCGATGTCCCACTCGGTCTTCGGCTACATGGCCGCCGCATCGATCGCTCTCGCGGCCCTGATTCCCTACAAGCAGGTGATCACCGCCCGGCGTTTCTTCGGTCTCAGCATCGTCGGCCTGATCACCTTGCTGGTCAGCATCTACTTCATCGGCCCGTTCTATCAGCACATCGACCAGGTGCTGAAGAGCCAGTGGGAAGCGACCTGGAAGTACGACGGCATCGGCCTGTTGCCGGCGCTGCAGAAGCTGTGGAACGGAGACCTGTTCGACACCATCGGCCGGGGCATCCGGTCGTTGCCGGGGACCAACCGGATCCTGACCCTCGTGGTGGGCGTGTCCGCGCTGGTCGGCCTGGTGCAGGGGATTCGGCTACGGGACGGTCGGCGGCTGTGGCTGCTGGCCGGGATGCTGCTCTGGTTCGCGCTCTACGCCGGCCGCACCGCCTGGGGCGGCCTCGTCGATATCCTGCCCTTCGCCTGGGGGCTGCCGATGCACCGCTTCGGCTGCGGCGTGCAGATCTTCGGGCTGCTGCTGGCCGGCGTGGCCCTCGAGGACCTGCGCAAGCTGGCGGTGGACCGCCTGGGCGCCAAGGGGGGAGTGGCGTTCGGTGTGCTTCTGGCCGCCTTGCTCGTCTTCCCCGCGGCCAAACGGGTGGCCTTCGTCCAGCAGAACAAGCAGGTGGTGCAGCAGCGTAAACAGGCGCTGGATCAGGCCGAAGACTACCGCGCCCTGGG
>CAZBZH010000649.1:0-2880 GCA_964496265.1 uncultured Acidobacteriota bacterium
TAGGGCATGAACAGGTGGCCGATGGTGTCGGTGCCCTCGAAATAGACCAGCTCCAGCTCCGGCTCGAACTCCTCGTGGAACGCCTGGGCGGTTCGCAGGTAGGTCTCACCCGAGGCGATCAGGGTGCGCAGATCGTCGAGCATCTCCTGCTCCTCGGCGGGGAACTGCTCCCGGCGAGTGCGCGGCCCGTCCAGGTAGTGCAGCACCTGCTCCCACCCGACCTGCTCGGGGTTGACCTGCATCTTCAACACGTCTTCGTAGAGCTCGGGGGGCCAGGTCTTGCCCAGGGCATCTTCGGGATCTGCCTCGTAGCCGAAGAGCTGGTAGGCGATGCGGTCGGAGACCATGTAGCCGTTGACCGGTTCCGCGGGCCAGGTAGCCCACCAGGCGTTCACCCCCACCGTGGCCCCCGCCCGGGAGAGCATCTCCCAGACCGCGGCCGCCTTGCGTTGGGCTGCGGTGACCGGCTGGGCGGCGCCACCCTGGCCGTCGTCGACCAGGAAGTCGTGGACGCCATGGCGGCCGGGCTCGACCCCGGTGGCGATCGAGGTCCAGATCACCGGCGACAGCAGCGGGTTGATCGAGAGCAGCTTCGCCCGGGTCCCGTTCTCTACCAGCCGGGCCAGATTCGGCACCCGCCCCGCCTCGATCAGCGGATCGAGGATCTCCCAGTCGGCGCCGTCGAGACCGATGACCAGCACCCGGGTCTCGGGGCGCAGCGGAACATCGGCGTCATCGGCGACCTGGAGAAAATCCAGGCCGCGGAGTTCGAACCCGGTGAGTTCGATCCCCAGGCCCTCGAGCCGGGCATCGAGCCCGCTCTCCAGGCCGTGGGCCAGCGCGGCGGTGGCCCGGCGCACTCCCCCGTCGCCGTTCAACTCGGCGCCCACCGCGGCCAGCGCGTCGGCCAGCACCTCGGTCAGCGGCCTCCCTCCGGTCTTCTGCTGCACCCGCAGCGGGTGGTTAACCTGCAGGGTCGCCAGCCCGCGAAAGCCGAAACGGCTACCGTCGGGAGCCGGCAGCATCAGTCGCTCGGCGGAACTGAGCGGGAGCTGCAGCGGGTGCCGGGGATAGCGGGCCAGGGAGAGCAAACCCGGCGGCGCCAGCACCATCGGCCCCTCGACCTCGAACGCGATCGAGGAGGCCAACGGGCTATGCAGCACGCCGACCTCGAGCTCCGGCTGAAGCGGCCGCAGCCCGGCGACGAGCCAGACGGCGGCGAGGGCAGCGAGGACCCAGCGGACCCGGCGGCCGGACGGCCGGCCGGGTCGATCGCCGGATCGGCCGGTATCAGGCACCGACGTGCTTTTGCAGCTTCTCCGCGATCTGGGTCGTCTCCCAGGTGAATCCCTCCTCGTCACGGCCGAAGTGGCCGTAGGCGGCGGTGGGACGGTACACCGGGCGACGGAGCTGCAGGTGCTCGATGATCCCCTTGGGGGTCAGCGGGAAGTGTTCCTGGACCAGCTCCGACAGCTTCTCCTCGGCCATCTTGCCGGTGCCGAAGGTGTTGACCATCACCGAAACCGGATCGGCCACGCCGATGGCGTAGGCCAGCTGCACCTCGGCGCGATCGGCCAGCCCGGCCGCGACCAGGTTCTTGGCGATGTAGCGGGCCATGTAGGAGGCGGAGCGGTCGACCTTGGAGGGGTCCTTACCGGAGAAGGCGCCACCGCCGTGATGTCCCATGCCGCCGTAGGTGTCGACGATGATCTTGCGGCCGGTCAGCCCGGCGTCCCCCTGGGGACCGCCGATGACGAAGCGGCCGGTGGGGTTGACGTAGATCTTGGTGTCCGACGACATGTACTGCTCGGGGATGATCGGCTTGATCACGCTCTCGCGGACCGCTTCCTCGATCTGCTCGTTGGTCGCGTCTTCGTGGTGCTGGGTCGAGATGACCACGGCGGTGACCTTCTCGGGCACGCCGTCGACGTACTGGACCGTGACCTGGGACTTACCGTCGGGGCGGAAGAAACCGACGCTGCCGTCCTTGCGCACCGCGGCCAGCTTGCGGGTCAGCTGGTGGGCCAGGGTGATCGGCAGCGGCATCAGCTGCTGGGTTTCGCGGCAGGCGTAGCCGAACATCATGCCCTGGTCGCCCGCACCCCCGGTGTCGACCCCCATGGCGATGTCGCCGGACTGCTCGTTGATCGTCGAGAGCACCGCGCAGGTCTCGTAGTCGAAACCGAGCGCCGGGTCGTCGTAGCCGATCTCCTTGATCGTGTTTTGCACGATGCCACGAACATCGACGTATTCCTTGGTCGTGATCTCACCTGCCACCAGGCTCATGCCTGTGGTGACCAGGGTTTCGCAGGCCACGCGGCCTGCCGGGTCGCCCGCGAGAATCGCGTCGAGCACGGCGTCGGAAATCTGATCGGCGACCTTGTCCGGGTGCCCCTCGGTAACCGACTCCGAGGTGAACAGCATGCGACCTTTGCCCGTCATGGAAACTCCTTAACCTACCGTGATTTGCGGCCGAGCACGCGAGGCGGGAAACGACCGGGATCGAAGCCGGTCATGCTAACACCGGCACCCAAGCAGTTCAATCCGGGCCGGTTCAGGCGCTGGGCCCCTCCCGGCGCCGCCGGAACTCCCGCTCGGGAGCCTTCTTCGGCGGGCCCAGCCGGTAACGAACCCGGCCGGGGCCGAGGAGATTGCCCATCGCCTCGGTGAACTCCTTGGACGGGGACACCCCCAGGCTGGTCTCCGCCCGGGCGATCATCCGGAAGCTGCCAGGCTTCTGTACCTCGAAGAAAAGGGGCACACTGCCCTTGTGGGCCTCGATCATGGCCCGCACCCGGTCGACCATCTCCTCGTCGAGGACCGCCCCGTCGAGCTTGACCTGGACGGCATCGGCCCGGGCCTCGCGCATGGCGTCCAGCG
>CAZBZH010000650.1:0-2877 GCA_964496265.1 uncultured Acidobacteriota bacterium
TACGTCCGGTTGGACTACGGGACAATCCGGTTTGCCCATGCAGAAACGCCGAATGATCGGTTCGCATTGCACGGCGACAACTGCCGCTGGGACATCGCGCCTGACGCAGGTTCAGTGAGTCGGAATGGGACGAATGCGGGAAGGAGTTGGGTTGCGGGCCCGGGAAGGAGCGAGACCGCGTCAATCCTTCTCGGCGTGCTTGAGCATCTGGTCCAGCAGCTTCGCCGTCAGGTGCACGAAGTCCCGTTCAGAGACCATCCCCATCAGCTTTCCGTCGTTATCGACCACCGGTAGGCAGCTGACCTTGTTGCGGCGCATCGATTGGATCGCCTCGACGGTGGTGGTGTCCGGCTGAATCGTGATCGGGTTGCGGACCATGATCTCCTCCACCGCCGCCGGCCCTTCGGAGCGAGGGCGGGAGACCAGCCGCAACAGCTGCCGGTTGGTCACCAGGCCGACCAGTTTGCCGTCCCGGTCCTCGACCGGCACGTGGCGGATCCGCTCCCAGTCCATCAGGTTGGCCGCCAGATCGACCAGGTCTCCCTGGCGCACGGTGAACATGTCGGTGACCATCATCTGATCGACGGTCTTGTAGCCGTCGAGCCAGTCCCAATCGTCCTCCAGCTCCGCCAGGGGCCAGCGGTGGACCGGCGCCCCTTCGAGGAAGCGCTCGTACATCGCCGAGGTGACCGTGCGGTAGCGCTCCTCGGGGCGGCCCCGATCGCCCATGTGCCCCAGGGAATCGAGCAGCCACTGGGATCCGGTGCGGCCGCTGCGCACCCGTTCCTCGATGGTCCCCAGGTAGCGGTCGATGTCGGAGTTGCGCAGCTCCTTGTCCTGCAGGCCCTCTCGGGCCAGGGGCAGCAGATGATTGAGGATCAGGTCGGAGGCGGTGTGCTTGCGTCCGTCCGCCCAGCGGAGCTGGGCCTCGAGGCCGTAGCGCGCCGCGGCGGTGACGTTCATCTTGGCGTCGTCGAAGGCCAGATTGTTGGCGATCTCGCCGTACTCCTTGGGCAACGCCATCATCAACCCGTAGAAGAAGGCGGCGTTGGATACCTGGTCCATCACCGTCGGTCCGGCGGGCAGCGCCCGGTGTTCGATGCGCAGGTGCGGGACCCCGTCCTTGAGCCCGTAACAGGGCCGGTTCCAGCGGTAGACCGTGCCGTTGTGCATGCAGAGCGCCTTGAGCGGAGGCACCTGCCCCTCGCGCATCAGTTCCAGCGACGAGGGGCCGGTGTCCCGGGCGATGAAGACCCGGAAGCGAGCGATGTCGTCGCGGAAGATCTCGTGGACCGACTCGCGGATCCAGCGGTCGCCGAAGACCACCCGGGGCGGGGTCTTGCGAGCCTGGTGGAAGTCCGAGCGGGAGTCGACCGACTGCTGGAACAGCGCCAGCCGGGTCTCGTGCCACAGCCGGTGCTGCAGGAACACCGGGGAGTTGGTCGCCGCCGCGATGCAGGGCGCGGTGATCGCCTGGGCCATGTTGTAGAGCGGCGCGAACTGATCGGCGTCCACCTGCAGGTGGATCTGGAAGCTGGTGTTGCAGGCCTCGAACATCACGTTGTCGTGGGTCACGCTCAGATCGTCGAGCCCCTTGATGTTCATGCGGAAGGATCCGCCCCGGGCCTCGACGGTGGCCCGGTTGAGCTCCCGGTAGCGCGGGTTCGGCGTCATGGCGTCGAGGGTCAGGTCCCGCTTGCGCAGGGTCGGCAGGATGCCGGTCAGCAGCACCCGGATGCCCAGGGTGCGCGCGGCCCGGGAGACCTCGGCCAGCAGGTCTTCGGCCTCCCGCTCCATGCGGGAGAGGCAGTCACCGTCGAAATCCAACGGCGACAGGTTGATCTCGAGGTTGAACAGCCCGAGTTCGGTGACCACCTGTTCCGTGTCCAGCTTTTCCAGCACCTGCAGCGACGCCATCGCCGGCTGCATGCGCCGGTCGACCAGGAACAGCTCCTGCTCGGCGCCGATACGGCAGCGCCCGTGCTCGAAACGGCCCGAGCGCAGCAGGATCTGCAGCGCCTCCAGATCGTCGAGCAGTGCCTTGGTGAAGGCACGGAGAGGGTGCCAGTGAGAGTCGAGGCCGTCGTTGCCCATTTTGAGGAGAACCCACCGGAGCCGGGGAAGCGCCGCCGCCGGCGAGCCCCCCTGCTCACCTGCGCCGTGCCCGCTGGGATCCCGGCGCCGGGATTATAAGGGGGCGGGTCCTTCGGAACGAAGCGCTTTCGACGGCAGATCGAGGATCTGTTCCATCTGCTGCAGGGCCTCGGCTTCCCGGCCCGCGGAGAGCTGCTCCAACACGTCGGAATCGACCAGGGCGAACCAGCGCCGTTTCCGTTCGGCGAATGAGGGATGCCGCGCCTTGACCCGCTCGCGCAACCCGGCCATCAGTTCCAGCAGCCGGCCGTGAGCCGGGGTCAGCAGCTGCTGAAGCTGTTCCCGCAGCCGCACGGCGAGCGCCGGCCCGCAGCCCGCCGTGGAGATCGAGACGGTGAGCGGTCCCCGGCGCACCACCGAGCCGGCCACGAAGTCGCACAGCTCGGGGACGTCCATCACGTTACAGATCGCCCCTTCGCCGTGGGCCTCACGACGGATGGCCCGGTTGCGCGCCTCGGGTTGGCCCGAGGCGATTACCAGGAACGCGCCGCGCAGGTCGCCGTCCCGGTACTGCCGGGGGGTGTGGTCGATGCGGCCGTCGCGGGCAAGCTCGGCCAGCCCGGGGTCGACCTCGTCGGCGATCACCACCGGCCGGGCGCCGACCTCCAGCAGCTCCCGGGTCTTGCGCTCGGCTTCGTGGTCGCCACCGATCACCACGCAGCGGCGCTGGCCGAGGTCGATCAGAAACACCGGCTAGGGCTGCATCATCGGCGCTCTCCCCCG
>CAZBZH010000651.1:0-2869 GCA_964496265.1 uncultured Acidobacteriota bacterium
CGGGTCGGGAACCGACTGGGACGAGAAGTCTCGCAAGATCTACAACATGGACGCCCGGGACGCGGGACGGATTCTCGAGCCGACCGGGCTCGACCCGGCGGATATCGACCAGGTGATCAACACTCACCTGCACTTCGACCACGCCAGCGGGAATGTCCGCATGGAAGGGGAGCGGGCCGTTCCCGCCTTTCCCAACGCCGAGTACCTGGTTCAACGGGCCGAGGTCGAGACCGCCCGGCTCGATTTCGACCGGGTGCGTGCGGCCTACCCGCGGATCAACCACGAACCGCTGCTCGAAGCCGGGCGAATGAAACTGCTCGACGGCAATACCCGGCTCCACGGCTACCTCGACCTGGAGGTCGCCCGCGGACACACCCCCGGGATGCAGATCGTCCGGGTGACCACCGGCAAGGAAACCGTGGCCTTCATGGCCGACCTGGTCCCGACGGCAAGCCACCTGCCCAACGCCTACGTGATGGGCTTCGATCTCGAGCCGATGGAGACGATGGCCAGCAAGGCCAACGTGCTGCCCCGGGCGATGGACGAGGGCTGGACCGTGGTCTTCGAACACGACGCCGAGTTGCCCGTGGCCCGGCTGGACATGCACGAGGGCAGGCCCCGGGCGACCCCGGTCGAGGCTGCACCGATTGAGGAGACTCGCTGATGGAAGCAATGCTCGCACTGGAAGACGGCCGGGTGTTTCGTGGCCGCGCCGAGGGGGCCTCGGTGCGCGGCGTCGGCGAAGTGGTGTTCAACACCGCGATGACCGGTTACCAGGAGATCCTCACCGACCCCTCCTACCGCGGACAGATCGTCGTGATGACCTGTCCCGAGATCGGCAACTACGGCACCAACAGCGAGGATCAGGAATCTGCCCGCCCCCACGTCTCCGGTTTCGTGACCCGTGAGATGTCGGTCTTCGCCTCGAACTGGCGGGCCACCCGCAGCCTCAACGACTACCTGCGCCAGCACGGCATCCCCTGCATCACCGATGTGGACACCCGGGCGATCACCCGTCACATCCGCTCTGCCGGCTGCCTGCGCGGCGTCATCGCCGCCGGCGACGTGAACACCACCGACCTGGTGCGGATGGCCCAGGAATCGCCTCGGCTCGAGGATCAGGATCTGGTGCGCGAGGTCACCTGCGCCGAAACTCACGCGTGGACCCTCGGCCGGGACGCCCGCTGGGCCCAGGGTTCGGTCGGTGGGGCGTCGGCGGCCGTGCGCCGTCCCCACTGCGTCGCCTTCGACTTCGGCGCCAAGCACAACATCCTGCGCCTGCTGCGTGAGAGCGGCTTCGACGTCACGGTGGTGCCGGCGACCCTGCGCGCCGAGGACGCCCTGGCGCTGAAGCCGGACGTGGTCTTTCTCTCCAACGGCCCCGGAGATCCGGCGACCTGCAGTTACGCCGTACGCACCGTTTCGGATCTGTTGGGCAAGGTGCCGATGTTCGGCATCTGCCTCGGACACCAGATCGCCGGTATCGCTCTCGGCGCCAAGACGTTCAAGCTCAAGTTCGGACACCACGGCGCCAACCATCCGGTGCAGGAGCTGGCGACCGGCAAGGTGGAGGTCACCTCCCAGAACCACGGCTACGCGGTCGATGGAGACGGCCTGCCCGCCGGTGCCCAGGTCACCCACGTGAACCTCAACGACGGCACCTGCGAGGGCTTCGCCTACCCGGAGATGGGGCTGGTCACCGTGCAGTACCACCCGGAGTCCTCTCCCGGTCCCCACGACTCGCTGAAACTGTTCAAGGAGTTTCGCGACATGGCGTTCGCGTCGGCTGCCGACGAGAGGGAATCATGACCGACTGGAAATCGTCGCTGCGCGCGGATCCCACGCCGTGGCTGCTCGAAGTGGGCTGCCCGGCGATCCGCTATCGCACGCTGACCGAGTTGCTCGAACGGGGCAAGGACGATCCCGACGTGCAGGCCGCGCACAAGGACCTGCTCGAGTACGGTCCGGCGGTGAAGCTACAGAAGTCCCAGAAGAAGGACGGGTCCTGGGGCACGGCGATTCACGCGTCGGATCCCAAGAAGCTGCAGACCTGCACCGAGAACGCGCTGCTGCAGCTCTACGAGATGGGCTGGAACCGGGACACCAAGACCGTGCGGGCGGCGGCCAAGCTGCTGCGCAGCTACGTCAGCGGCAAGAAGGACGTCAAGTTCTACGAGTTCGCCAAGGTGGTCAAGGCCGACGACCGGCGCCAGGAGTTCTACCGCTGGTTCCTGCGCATCCTCTGTCTGAATCTGCTGCTGCGCGCCGGCTACCTGGACGAGCGCAGTCGCGCCGCGTTACTCGATCTGCTCGAACTCACCGCGGGCTTCGTCGAGAACCCGATCTCCCGCGATCCGGTCGAGGAGATCGGCGCCAGCCACCCGATGATCCGCACCGCCGGTTGGCGCCAGGGATACGCCTTCATTCCCGACGTCTACATCCTGCAGACCTTCGCCAGTTCTCCGTGGCTACTCGACGGCGAGTTGGCCAAGATCCGCCTGAAGAAGATCTTCGACTACGTGCTGTCGCCGACCTACCAGGCGCTGGCGCCGGATATCGGCCTCGTGCGCACATCAAAAGGCTCCTTCGTCAAGGGGCACGGACTGAAGCTGCGCACCGTCGAGGAATACGAGAAGCAGGGCAACGTCGACGAGCTGCTGGTCAACCTCGAGTTGATGGCGCGGCTGGGGTTGGTGAACCGCTATCCGCTCTTGATGTCCCACATGGATTGGCTGGTCTCCCAGCAGACCAAGGACGGGCGCTGGAGCCTCTCGACCAAGCTGTGGAGCGACACCAGCCGTTGGGCGCAGCTCCTGAGGCTCGAGAAGGACTGGCGTAGTCCGGCGCGCAAGGAGGCGGACATGACCTT
>CAZBZH010000652.1:0-2861 GCA_964496265.1 uncultured Acidobacteriota bacterium
GTCCCACGACCGTTGGCAACTGTGCGTCGCCGATGACGCATCGACGCGGCCCGAGATTGCCGGGATCCTCGAGGGTTTTCGCACCACGCACCCCGAGCGGGTCCGCCTGGTGAGTCTCCCGCAGAATCGGGGTATCGCCGGCGCCACCCGGGCCGCCGCCGCCGAGGCCGACGGCGACTACCTGGCCTTCCTCGATCACGACGACGAGCTGACCCCCGATGCCCTCGAGGCGATGGCGGAGCAACTGCGCCGCACCCCCGATGCCGAGCTGCTCTATTCCGACGAGGACAAGCGCGCCCCCGACGGCCGGTTGGTCGAGGCCTTCTACAAGCCGGACTGGTCGCCGGAGCTGCTCGACGGCTGCAACTACCTCTGTCATCTGACCGTGATGCGGCGGGATCTGTTCGAGGCGATCGGTGGTGTCCGCGACGGGTTCGACGGCAGCCAGGATTACGACCTGGTGTTGCGGGCCTCCGAGCGGGCCCGGCGGGTCGAACATGTTCCCCGGGTGCTCTATCACTGGCGTCAGACTCCCGGTTCGGCAGCGCTGGATCCGGCGGCCAAGGGGGGACCCTACCGGGAGAGTTCGCGCAAGGCGCTGCGGGAGGCTGCCCGGCGGCGGGGGACCGAGGCGACCGTCGAGGACGGGAAGGTGCCCGGGACCTACCGGCTGCGCCGGACCGCCGGCGATCAGCGGGTCGCGGTGATCATTCCGACCCGGGACCGGTTGGAGCTGTTGCGCCGTTGCGTCGAGAGCGTGCGCGCCACCGTCGACCCGGGACGCTGCGAGGTGATCGTGGTGGACAACGCCAGCCGGGAAGAAGAGACGCGGGCCTATCTCGATGCCGCCGCCCGGGAGGGCATCCTTCGCCGGGTGCGCCACGATATTCCGTTCAACTTCTCGGAACTCTGCAACGTCGGCGCCGCCGCGACCGACGCACCGCTGCTGTTGTTTCTGAATAACGACGTCGAGGCCCTCGAGCCCGGGTGGCTCGAGGCGATGGCCGAGCACGCGACCCGACGGGAGATCGGGGCGGTGGGCGCCAAGCTGCTGTATCCCGACGGGCGGGTGCAGCACGCCGGCATCGTCACCGGCATGCAGGGCATCGCGGGCCATCTGTATCGCGGGCTGGCGGGAGATTCCCACGGACCCTTCGGCATGGCGGATCTGGTGCGCAACGTCAGCGCGGTAACCGGCGCCTGCCTGATGACCCGCCGCGAGGTCTTTGAACAGGTCGGCGGTTTCAGTCAAGGGCTCGGCGTCGCGTTCAACGATGTCGACTACTGCCTGTCGCTGGGTCGCGCCGGCTACCGCACCGTCTATACCCCCTACGCCGTGCTGCGCCATGAGGAGTCGGCGAGCCGTGGCGCCGACGACGGGGCGCGGGAGCCGGAGTTCGACTCGGAGAAGGTCGGTATGCTGCAGCGGTGGGGGAGCGCACTCTACGCCGACCCGTATCACCATCCGGCGAGAAGTCTGTGGCACGAAGGGGGCGGCCTGGCGACCGGCGGTGAGGCGCGGAAGCTCGATACCTTCCGCGAGACCTTCATCCTGGATCGTCGTGAACCGGCGGCGGCCGCCGCGGCGCAGCGGGAGATGAGCGCGGCGGATCCGGCGCCGGCTCCGGCCGGCGTGCGGGCCGACTACAAGCAGACCTGGGAACAGCTCGCCGACACCCGGGAGCGGGCGCAGATGCACGTGATCGGATCGGTCGATCCGGCGGACTTCGCCGCCACGGCGGCTGAAACCCTCACAACCCTCGAGGAGACCGTCGGCGTGCGCCCCGGGGATACCTGCCTCGAGATCGGGTGTGGCGTCGGACGGGTCGGCGCGGTGCTGGCTCCCCGCTGCCGGGAATGGATCGGCTGCGACGTGTCGCCGCGCATGCTCGAGCACGCTCGGGAACAGCTGGGCGAGCGGCCGGATGTGCGCCTGGTCGAACTCACCGGTTACGACCTGCGTCCGATCGGCGATGCGAGCTGCGACCTGGTCTACAGCACCGTGGTGTTCATGCACCTCGACGAGTGGGACCGCTACGGCTACCTGGTCGAAGCCCACCGGGTGCTCGCGCCCGGCGGCCGGGTCTATATCGACAACGTCAATCTGTGCAGCGACGAGGGGTGGCGGGTGTTCGAGTCCCACCGGGCCTTCGCCCCCGATGCCCGCCCGGCCCATGCCAGCCGCGCTTCCACGGCCCAGGAACTCACCACCTATCTGGAGCGTGCCGGCTTTCGCGATGTGCAGTGGCGGGAGCAGGGGCTGTGGGTCCAGTGTTGGGGCCGCCGATGAACGGGCTCAAGGTGCTGGTGCTGGCGCCGTTGCCGCTGGGGCAGCGCGCGGCGGGTCCGGTTCTGCGAGCCATCGGCCTGGCCCGGGAGTTGTCCCGGCATTTCGACGTGACCCTCGGCGATCCCGGCGGCGGCGAGATGCTGCCCGACCTACCGCTTCGGATCATGCCCTGGAACCGGGATCACCGGCCCCCCGCCCATTTCGACGTGGTGGTTTCCCAGGGCACGACCTATCCGGCACGGCACAGCCTGGCCCGCAACCGGCGCAAGCCCTACCAGGTGTTCGATCTCTACGACCCGCTGTTGTTCGAGAGCTGGAGGGACCCGAAGCAGTCGGCCCATCTGGCCGGGCTGACCGGATTGCTCCTGCGCCGGGCGGACTACGTGCTCTGCGCCGGAGAGCGGCAGCGGGATCTGTGGCTCGGCGGCATGTACGTCCACGGTGCCGTCGACGGTAGTTCCCGTATCGAGGACAAGGTGGGGGTGGTGCCGTTCGGCCATGACGTGGAGTTTCCCGGTCACACCCGGCCGGTGTTGCGCGGCGTGGTGCCGGGTATCGAGGCCGGGGACAA
>CAZBZH010000653.1:0-2859 GCA_964496265.1 uncultured Acidobacteriota bacterium
AGCGGCCGCGAGCGCCGCGCCGCCGGGCTCAAGCGGCCCTCGTTCGCGACTCCGAAGGTCGAGGACTTCGTGGCGACCCCGCCGCCGGTCTACGCGCCCCTCTCTCGGGAGGAGGTGCCCGCTCCCGCTTCGGCGCCCACCGTCGTCGAGGAGTCGGTCGTCGAGGAGGTCGAGGAGGGCTACGAGCCTGGTTCTACGACCGTCGTCCGCGCTCGCGCCGCCGTGAGGCTCGCTCGGGAGCAGGAGCTGCCTCAGCGCCTCCCGGGCGGCATGCGTCGGCGTCTGCGGAAGGCGCCGCCGGCGGCGTACATCATCTACTCGGACCGGATGGACCCGAGGCTCGATCTCTGCGCCGCGATGACCGACGGCAGGGCGATGGGGCGTGCCGATCGCGAGGTCGTCATCGTCGACTACGACGGCGATTGGCCGGTGGTCGTTCGGCGCTACGGCCAGGACGGCCGGACCATCTACAAGGTGGAAGACGCCCTGCGGCGCCATGGCATCGAGGTGCCGAAGGAGATGGCGTCGTAGGACGCCGGGAGGGAACGATGGCAAGAGGAGCGCGACAGACCCACACGCTGGAGCTGCAAAGCAGGCACACCTACCCGCTGGCTGACATCGAGGGGCGTCGACTGCCGGAGCTGCAGGTGGAGCTGAACTACCTGGGCTGGGACGAAGACCGCGTCCACTACTTCAAGGGGAAGATCAAGATTCTCGACGCCGGCGATGTGTTCCTCGCCAACCTCCCGGCGAAGCTCAAGAAGCTGAAGGCCAAGGAGCTGGCGATCGAAGCCACGAACAAGCGAACGGCGGAGAAGGACGCAATCGACTGGGGCGACGAGACGATCGGTGAGTTCCTCGCGAGCGGCCTGTTTGGTCTCGCCGTCCTGGATGCCACGGGCATGGACCGTGGGAAGTTCGAGTACGAACCCGAGCTGAAGGTCGTCAAGGCCCGCGTCTACAAGGTCAAGTAGATGGCCGAGCCGAACTGGGCCGCGCTCGAAGCGCGCATCAACCGGCTCGCCGCGAATGCGCGCACGCCCGAGCAGCGCCAGTACATCACCGGCGCTCGCGACATGCTTCAGCAGGAGCGATCGCGACTCGCGACCGCGTCTCCCCAAGAGAAGGCGTTCATCTACGGGCTCATCGAGGCGCGCCTCGCGCAGTGGGAGAGCGCAGGTCAGCGGGCGGCGTCCCCTGCTCCGACTCCATCCGTCATGGCGCCCATGATGCCCACCGCGCCATCGTCTTCGCCGCAGCCGTCGCCGGCGAGCGGCAACGGCGGAGGCGTTCCGACGTGGGCCAAGGTCCTGGGTGGTCTGGCGCTCTTCGGTGGCATCTACTACGTGGTGAAGGACTGATGAGCTACCATCGCCTGCCCACGCGTCCCGGCCAGCCCGCGCACCTTCTCGTGCAGCGTGGGATGGGGATGGCGGCGCCGTTCACTCCGACGACGGCGTTCGCGCAGGCGGTCGACCCGTACTCGTGGCGGTTCTCCCCGCCCGGCACCGTCTTCGCTCCGTACGGCTGGGGGCCCGACTTCAACATCGGCATGCCCTTCAACTACACGCACCACATCGGCTACGAACGGACGCCGATCCCCGGGGCTCGCCGCAACATCGGTCCCTACTACGACGTCTTGCCGCCCTTCTCCTCTCTCAACGGGAGCTGGAGCGGCTCGCAGCCCGGATACGCCGACGAGGCGTCCTCCGCGGCCCTAGCAGGCATCCTCGCGGTGCTGTAGAGGATCAACATGCCCCGCCGACGACGTACATCCGCAGCCGAGTTTCTCGACGATGCCATCGAGACCGCGGTCGACACGGTCTTCGACCGTGCCGCCGGCGCGTTCGAGCAGTTTCGTAGCCGTGCGGTTCAGGAGCAGCAGGCCGCCCTTCCCCCAGAGTACCTCGCACAGACGTTCCGCTGCGCAGCGTGCAAGCAGTCTTTTCCGGTCGAGCAGATGGAGCAGGTACACCCCAGCAACGGATGGGGCACCTGCAAGGGCTGCTACGCCTTCATGTACAAGGCCGGCGTAGAGAAGGCCAAGCAGTTCGCCAAGCGCGCCGCCAAGGCCGGAGCGCGCCGTGCGACTGGCCAGCAGCCGCCGCCCGGCAACGTGGGATTCCAGCCCCCGCCGCCGCCCTCGGGACCGCCGCCGTGGGAGGTCTTGGGTGTGAAGCAGGACGCGGGCGTCGACGAGATCAAGAAGGCGTACCGAAAGAAGGCCATGCTCTACCACCCCGATCGAGTGGCGCCGGGCGCGCCCTCGGAGGAGAAGGAGCGGGCGAAGATGATGTTCCAGACCGTCACACGTGCGTACGACGTGATGATGAAGGTTCGGCAGGCCCCCGAGTAGCAGGGTGGGCGTCGGTTCGCAGCAGCGCGTCTGTCTTCAGCTCGGGGAGGAGATCAAGGCGCAGTCCATTCGTCTTCTCGACGTGTTCGCGATCGGTCCGCTGATGATCGCCGGCGGGTACGCCCTGGACGCACGGGGCAGCCAGCTCGCGGGCGTCGCTCTGGCGGCCGCCGGCATCGCGACCATCGCCTACAACGGGCGCAACTACTTGCGGGTCCAGCGGCAGCTCGATGCCCATCGCGTGGGAGAGCTTCGGTGACCGAGGCGAATCGACAGGACCTGGCCACGGGCGAGGTGCCCGACTACCGCACGTTCGTCCGGCACCTCTGGCGCTACAAGGACGTGTCGGCGGGGTTCGAGATCGCTCCTCCGCCGGTGATGTATCGGGCGATCTTCGAGGACGGTCTCGACAGCGACTGGCCGCCGGTCCGGGACATTGCCGAGTACATCGTCGACGATCTGCTCATGGACGGTCGCATCCAGTGGGAGCGCATCGACTGCGA
>CAZBZH010000654.1:0-2853 GCA_964496265.1 uncultured Acidobacteriota bacterium
AAGGTCGTGATCGACGCCAGCGGCCAGACCAGCATGTTGGCCCGGCGCCACGGCCTCAAGCAGATCGACCCCAAGCTGAAGCACGCCTCGTACTACACCCGCTTCCGTGGAGCCAGGAAGGACACCGGGAAGGACGCCGGTGCGACCCTGATCATGTTCACCCGGGAGCACAAGTCCTGGTTCTGGTTCATCCCGCTTCCCGGCGACATGGTCAGCGTCGGCGTGGTCGCTCCGGTCGAACATCTGGCCAGCTACGGCACCGCCGACCTGCAGGCGGTGTTCGACGACGAGCTGGAGAACTGTCCGACCCTCCACGACCGCCTGCGCGGCGCGACCCAGGAGGGGGACGTCAAGGCGATCCGCGACTTCTCCTACATCTCATCCCGCATTGCCGGGGACGGCTGGGTGCTGGCCGGGGACGCCTTCGGGTTCCTCGATCCGATGTACTCCACCGGGGTCTTCCTGGCGCTGACCTCCGGTGAGCTCGCCGCCGATTCGGCCCTCGACGCGCTGAAGCACGAAGACTTCTCCGCCGCGCGCCTGGGTCAGCACGGGCCCAAGTACCTGGCCGGGATGGAGTCGATGCGGCGCCTGGTCTACGCCTACTACGATCCGAAGTTCAGCTTCCCCCGTTTCCTCAAGCAGCACCCCGAGTGCCGGGACACCCTGGTCAACCTGCTGGTCGGCAACGTGTTCCGCATCGACGATTCGGACATGTTCGCCAAGATGAGCGGCATGGTGGAGCTGCCCGAGCCCCGCAGGCTGGTGTCCGAGGCCGAAGTCCCGAGCTGATGCGCGCCGCCTACATCGCGGCCGGCGCCGCGGGGATGATCTGCGGCAGTTGCCTGCACGACAACGCCCTGGCGGCAGCGCTGATCCGCAAGGGGCACGACGTCACCCTGATCCCGACCTACACGCCGATCCGCACCGACGAGGTGGACGTCTCCAGCGGCCCGGTGTTCTACGGGGCGCTCAACGTCTACCTGGAGCAGAAGTCCGGCCTGTTCCGCTCGACCTCGCTGTTCGACAAGCTGCTCAGCCACAAGTCGCTGCTCAACTTCGTCTCGAAGCTCGGCGCCTCCCGGGACCCGGCCGAACTGGGCGACCTGACCCTCTCGGTGCTCGAAGGGGAGCACGGCAAACAGGCCAAGGAGCTGGAGAAGCTGGTCCGCTGGCTGCGCGACGATCTCAAGCCGGAGATCGTGCACATCACCAACTCGATGCTGCTCGGCCTGGCCCACCGTATCCGCGAGGAGCTGGGCGTGCCGGTGCTCTGCTCGGTGCAGGGCGAGGACATCTTCTTCGAGCAGCTGGCCGAGCCCTATCGCACCCGGGTCCACGAGGCGCTGCAGCGCAAGGCCCGGGACGTCGACGGACTGATCGCCACCAGCCGCTACTACGCCGACTACATGCGCGGCGTGCTGGATGTGCCCGCCGAACGGATGCACACCGTGGGGCTCGGGATCGCGCTCGAGGATCACGGCGCCGAACCGAGGGAGCCCGACGGCCGCTACGTCATCGGCTACCTGGCCCGCCAGTGTCCCGAGAAGGGGCTGCATCTATTGATCGACGCCTTCGCGCAGCTGGTGCGCCAGGGGGCGGAGGATGCCTACCTGGAGGTGGCCGGCTACATCGACGCCCGCAACGAGCCCTACGTCGCGGAACTGCGGCGCAAGGTCGAGCAGGCGGGGCTGGCCCGGCGGGTGACCTTCCACGGCGAAGTGGACCGCCGGCAGAAGCTGGACCTGCTGCGCCGGATCGACGTGCTGTCGGTGCCCACGGTCTACCGGGAGCCCAAGGGGTTGTTCGTGCTGGAAGCCCTGGCCAATGGGGTGCCCCTGGTGCTGCCTCGCCATGGATCGTTCCCCGAAATCCTGGAGCACACCGGCGGCGGCCTGCTGGTCGAACCGGAGTCGGTGGAGGCGGTGACCCAGGGTCTGGAGGCTCTGCGCCGGGATCCCGAGGGCCGGCGCAGCATGGGGGTCGCGGGCCGCCGGGTGGTGCGGGAGCACTACAACGACGACGTGATGGCCGAAGAGACCTTGAAGATCTACCGCGCTTACGTCGACAATGCTGTTTCCGGAGACGGCTCCCGCCAGGTCGGCTGAGGCTCCGGAAGGGGACCAAGCTCGATGCATACATACACCGCCCGGCGCCGGGTGGAATTCGCCGATACCGATCTGGGTGGGATCTGCCACTTTTCCCGCTTCGTCGTCTTCATGGAAACCGCCGAGCATCTGTTCTTCGAACAGATCGGAAGCTCGGTGCACGTCGAGGTCGACGGCAAGCCGGTGGGCTGGCCCCGGGTCTCGCTCCAGGTCGATTACAAGCGCCCCGCCCGCTACGCCGACCTGCTCGACATCGAGGTGCGGATCCTGCGCAAGGGATCCAAGTCGCTGACCTTCGGCCACCGGGTGCTGCGCGACGGCGAGGAGTTGGCCAGCGGGACGATGACCTCGGTTTGCTGCGTGCTGGAGGAGGGGGCGGTCCGTTCGATTCCGATCCCCGCGGCGATCGCCGATCGTATCGAGCAGGCTCCGGCCTGACGTCCGAGGAAGGAACACGATGTCCCTCGCACTGGAAGTCAAGAACGTTCACAAGAGCTACGACGGCGACGCCCAGCCGGTCGAGGTGCTACGGGGCGTCAGTCTCCAACTGGACCGTGGTGAGGCGATGGCAATCACCGGACCCTCGGGCTCGGGGAAGAGCACGCTCTTGCACCTGATCGGTACGCTGGATCAGCCCAGCGCGGGCACCATCTTGATCGAAGGCAAGAACCCCTTCGATCTGCCGGAGCCCGAGCTGGCCCGCTTCCGCAATCGCACCGTCGGTTTCGTCTTCCAGGATCATCAC
>CAZBZH010000655.1:0-2851 GCA_964496265.1 uncultured Acidobacteriota bacterium
CAGGAAGACCTGAGCGGCACCCGGGTCGGTCCCTACACCCTCGGCGACAAGATCGGCGAAGGGGGCATGGGGGTGGTCTACCGGGCCCGGCGCACCGACGAGTCCTTCGATAAGCAGGTCGCGGTCAAGTTCCTCTCGGGCGGATTATGGCAACAGACCCGGCTGGACGCCTTCCTGCGGGAGCGGCGCATCCTGGCCTCGCTGGATCACCCCAACATCGCCCGGCTGATCGATGCGGGACGGCTGGAGGGTGTCGGCCCCTACGTGATCATGGAACTGGTCGAGGGGGAACCGGTCGACCGTTACTGCGAGCGCCTGAGGCTGCCGGTCGAGCAGCGGCTGCGCCTGTTCCGCAAGGTCTGCATGGCGGTGCAGGCGGCCCACCGCCAGCTGATCGTCCACCGGGATCTCAAACCGTCGAACATCCTGGTGACCCCCGAGGGAGAACCGAAGCTGCTGGACTTCGGCATCGCCAAGCTGCTCGACGACGACCGGACCGAACAAACCCAGACCCGGGCGATGACCCCGGAGTTCGCCAGCCCCGAACAGATCCGTGGCGAGGGCGTCTCGACCGCCACCGATGTCTACGCCCTGGGGCTGACCCTCTATCGCCTGCTGGCCGGACGTTCCGCCCGGGAAGACTCCGCCGATTCGAGTCCCTACGAGCGTCAACAGGCGGTGCTGCGGGAGGACGCGCCTCCCCTCTCCGGAGCCGCGGCCGACGCCGGGCGCCCCGGGGAGTTCGTGCGGCGGCTGCGGGGCGATGTCGAGAACATCGTGGCCAAGGCGCTGTCCCGGGATCCGGAACAACGCTACGGCATGGCCGCGGAGCTGGCCGACGATCTGGAGCGCCATTTCGAGGGGCTGCCGGTGGTGGCCCGGCCCGCCACCGCCCGCTACCGGCTGGGCAAGTTCCTGCGCCGCAACGCCCTGGCGGTCACCGCCACCGCCGGGGTGATCGTCGCGCTGGCCGCGGCCAGCGCCATCACCTTCAACCAGGCGCGGATCGCCGAACGGGCCCGCCTCGAGGCGGAACAGCGCAACGCGTCGATGCAGGAGCTGACCGAAACCCTGCTGTTCGACTTCTACCAGGAACTCCAGCAGGTGCCGGGCACGGTTCCCCTGCGGGCTCAGCTCGTCGGACATGCCTCGGAGTACCTGCTGCAGCTGCGGGAGCGGGCGGTCGGCGACCCCGAACTGGCCGCAAGCCTGGTCAACACCTACGCCCGGATCGGCGACCTGCGGGGCAACCCTTCCGACGACAATCAGGGGGATGTGGCCGGCGCCCGGGAGTCCTACCAGCAAGGGATCGCCTTCTGCCGCGAGGTGGAGCAGATGTCCCGGAACCACGCGCCCTTGACCGTCGCCTGCCTGCGGATGCAGCGGCGGGTGGCGTTCATGGACTACACCGCGGGCAAGCTGGATGCATCGATTCAGCTTGCCACCGATGCGCTCGCCGGAGCCGAGGGTGCCCTCGAGGCGTTTCCCGATCACCATCCGCTCCGCATCGAGCAGGCGGATCTGATCGCGCTACTGGCCGAAGTCCTGACCTGGAACAGCCGTTCCGACGACGGCATCGCCCGCTTCGAGGAGGCGATCGAGATCTACCGGGAACTCGCGGGCCGGGAGCTCGCGCCGAAGAACAAGCGCTACGTCGAGCGCTCCATCGCCAGCGCCCTGACGCTATTGGCCTCGGAGCACGTGTTCTACAAGCGCTTCGACCAGGGAATGCCGATGCACCGGGAAGCGGTGGCCTACGCCCGCGCCTCGCTCGAGGACGATCCGGATTCCCGCGAACTCCGCCGCAACCTCTGGTACCAGCTCGTCTGGTACACCAACTCGATGGTCGACGATCCCGCAGATCACCCGTCCATGGTGGAGACCGCCACCGAGACCCTGGAGATGGCCCGGGCGATGCGGGCGGCGGACCCGCAAAGCGACATGTCCCGCTCGGACCTCTCCACCTCGGTGCGCTACTTCGCCCGGGCAATGGTCAAGACCGGCGACTACCGCAAGGCGATCCCCGCCTTCGAGGAGGCCGCCGCGCTCTACGCCGCCTCGCCGGCCGAGACCCGCGCCGAGCGCCGGGTGGCGTTGGTGCTGCAGGGAAAGGCCGAGGCTCATGAAGCCCTGGGCGAAAAGCGGGAGGCCTGTGAAGGCTACGCCGAAGCCCTCACGATCTGGCAGGACCTGGAGGAGAGCGGACGGATCCAGCCGGCTGACTCGGACTGGCCGAGGCTGGTTCGGGAAAAGCGGGCGAAGGCGGGCTGCTAGCCTCTGCCCCTCACCGCCCGCACACCGTCGAGCAGGATCGGCGGCAGCAAGCGTCGCGCCCAGTGCTTGACCGCACTCTCCCGCAGGGGCTCCCCGGGACGGTCCTTGTACAGGGTCGAGTGGGAATCCGACGCCTCGTGTTCGGGACGGCCGTTGGTGTAGTAGTAGAGCGCCAGGGAACAGCGGGCCCGGTCGGGCGGACAGGCCAGCGCGTCGGGGTGTCCGTGGAACGACTTGTCGGTCGTCGAGAACACCACGATCCGGTTGAAACGAGGCGCCACCCGCTTGACGCAGCGGGACATGCTCTCGTCCCACAGCTCCAGGTGCCCACCCCAGGATTCGTCCCACTCCTCGTTGAGATAGATCAAGAGGTTGAGCCGCCGGTCGAGGCGTAGCGCGTCGAGGCGGTTGAAGTCGGCGTGGACGCCCAGGTGTCCGCCCCGGGCGATGCGGTGCATGCCTCCACCCTCGTAGCCCGGATCGGCGATCAGGCCGCGGATGCCGGTCAGCCGTTCGAGGAAACGGGTCATCGGGTAGGCGTTGCACTGCAGCAGCACGTCGAGGGTGGTGGGCCCCA
>CAZBZH010000656.1:0-2848 GCA_964496265.1 uncultured Acidobacteriota bacterium
GGCGCTTGACGCTGGCCTCGCCGCGGGACAGGTGGCGCGCGACGTCGGCGTAGGTGCGGCCGGCCTCGCGCAGACAGCGCTTCATTTCGGCGTGGATCCGGGATGTCTCGGCCATGGAAGGGCCCTCCTCAGGCTAAAGTATCATATTTTGATACGCTCGGGGCTCTCGGTAACGACGACCGCTTCCGGCGTGGCTTCTGGTGCGACTTTGCCCGATGCTCCACGTCAGGAGGAAGCGGACATGGAGATGCTGCTCTGGGCCCTGGTGGTCGGCATTGGATTGCTGGTCGTGATCGAGCGCGATCGGCTGCTCTCCCGCATACGCGCCGTCGAGGTCGAACTGGCCGCGTTGCAGAAGGGCGGTGAAGCCGCCGAGGATCCTTCGGCCGAGATCGGTCCGTTGCCGCAGCGATCGTCGCCGGCTTCGGCCCAGGCGCAGCCGTCTGAACAGCCGCGGCCGTGTCCCGTCGAGCCGGCGAGGCCGAAAGAAGTCAGCCAGGCAACCCCGGTGACCGATGCCGCGAAGCCTGCGCCGAAGCCTGCGCCCCGGCAGGCCCCGCAGCGGCAGGGGACCCTGGGCGCGAATCCGCAGCGCCCGCAACTCCGCTTGCCGTCGATCAACGTGCCGGCGGTCGCCGGCATCGTGATCTCGCTGATCGGCTTCTCCTTCCTGCTCAAGCTGGCCATCGACTTCGGCTGGCTGGCCATGCCCATCGAGCTGCGTCATCTGCTGGTCGCCGCGGCCGGAGCCGGGTTCATCGCCATCGGCTGGCATCGTCGAGATGCCCACGTGGCTTTCTCCCGAACCCTCCTCGGCGGAGGCTGGGCGACCCTCTCGCTCACGATCTACAGCACCGTGCTGGCCTTCGAGATTCTCGACCCGGCGGTAGGGTTCGGGTTGCTGGGGCTCTCGGTGGCCGCCGCAGGCGGCCTGGCCTCGCGGCTACGCTCCCGGACGCTGGCGGTGCTGGCGCTTTGCGGGGGCATCGCGGCGCCGCTGTTGTTGCTCGAGGGTGGGGTGGCGCTGTCTTCGGTGCTCGCCTACTACGCGCTGTTTTCCGCCGCGGGGCTCGCGCTGTCCTTGCGGCATGACTGGCCGCTGCTGCACCTGTTGGCCTTCGCCGGCACCTTCGGTTCGGCGGCGCTGTGGGTCGTGGGCAAGAGCCTACTGAGAACGATCGAGCCGGCATCCCAACTCTGGATCGGCGTGTTGTTCGCCCTGTACCTCGGCATCGTGCTGATCTCGGTGCTCCGACGGGACAGGCCGGTCCTGCGCGGGGTGGAACGGGCGCTGTTGTTCGCCGCGCCCTCGGCGACCCTGTTCCTGTTCGCGCTGGCCGGGTTTGACGGGGACGCCCTGGCGATCCGCTCCCTGGTCCTGGCCGCGGTCTATGGGCTGGTGACCTTCCGGGTGACCTCCTGCGACGAACTGCGCCAGGGGGCGCGGGCCCTGGCCTGGGGGCTGGCGGCCCTTGCGATTCCCTTCGCGTTCGACGGCGGCACCTTGGTGGTCGCCATGGCGACCTTTGCGTCGGTTCAGATCTACGCGGCGCTGCGGGCGGATCGCCTGCGCTACGTGCAGACCGCCACCGGCATGTTGGTGCTCACGGCGATCTACCACGCGACGAGCTACATCGGTTCGCTGGGTGCAGGAGGCTTCCCTGACCCCCGTCTGCTCAGCGGCGCCTGGTTGGCCGGGTGCGGGTTGTTTGCCGCGGCGTGCATCGACCGCAGGCAAGTCTCCGCGCCTCTTTGTGCCTGGCTGGCGTTCGGCGTCGGTGGGTTGACCTGGCTGTCCGCCGGCACCCTGGAGATCGTCCGTTTGTTCCACGGGGCGCAACGGCTGCACACCTTGTTGCTGTTCGCCGCGGGCACGGCGCTGGTGGCGCAAGCGTCGGGGTGGGATCGCGCCCGCCAGTGGTTGCTGGGCTACGCGCCCCTGCTCGCCGGGTTCGCGGCGTGGTCCCTGTTGACGATCTCCCATCCGGGGGCAGGCATCGGCTGGATCAGCTGGGTCGTGGCGTTGGGCGTCCTGGCCTGGGCCGTTCGCGACGGCGCCGGTTCCCGGACCTACCCGGTGTTTCTGCTGCATTCCCTCTACCTCGTCCTCGGCCTGGTCGAGGCGCACTACGGGTTGGAGCGGGTCCTCGACGGGGCCTGGCCGTTGGCCGTGGTGTGCGGCCTGCTCGTGGCCTGGATCGTCTGGGGTGTTTCCCGCCGGGGAAGCCGGCCGGCGTTCCGCGAAGGACTGCTGCCGGTAGCGTCAGCGCTTCTGCTCGGTCTGGTGGCGCTGCTGCAGCTCGGTCCGGGTTCCGCCTCACCGCTGCCGTTCCTGCCGATCCTCAACCCGGTGGATCTGGCGTTGGGCGCGGCGATCCTGGCGATCCTCCAGGTCGCGCACCTGCTGGGGCAGGGGCGCTCGATCGGCAAGGCGATGGGCGTGGTGGCGTGGGCCGGCGTGACGATGACGGTGTTGCGCACGGTGCACCATCATGGGGGAGTCCCGTTCAGCCCCTTCGACCTGTTCCTCTCCGAGTTGGCCCAGACCACGCTGACCATCGTCTGGGCGGTGATGGGGCTCTGTGCCATGGTCACCGCCGCGCGCCGGGGCGGTCGGGCTCTGTGGAGCGGGGGCGCGCTGTTGATGGCCCTGGTGGTGGTCAAGCTGTTCCTGATCGATCTGGCGGGGCTCGAGGCTGCCGCGCGGATCGTCTCCTTCCTCGGGGTCGGGGCGTTGTTGCTGCTGATCGGCTATCTGGCGCCGGTGCCCCCGCGAGAGCGGGACGATCCGCCGCCTGCGGGACCGTCCGGTCCGCCGACGCCCGCCGGGGCGGGGGCCGACGCCGCC
>CAZBZH010000657.1:0-2842 GCA_964496265.1 uncultured Acidobacteriota bacterium
TCAACATCATCGAGTACCCGGATATCACCCGGGTCTCCACCGGCAGCGACGCCCTCGACCTGCTGCAGCGCCAGCACTTCGACCTGGTGATCACCACCCTGCAGCTCCACGACATGGGAGCCGCAGAGTTTGCCGAACAGGTCCGCGAGGCCGGCGACGCCACCCCGATCCTGCTGCTGGCCTTCGAGAACCGCCGGCTGACCGACTTCCTCGCGGTACACCAGGATTCCGAAATCGACCGGGTGTTCCTCTGGCAGGGGGACGTGCGCATCCTGGTGGCGATGGTCAAGTCGGTGGAGGACAGCCTCAACCTGGACCACGACACCGGCACCCTCGGCGTGCCCCTGATCCTGGTGGTCGAGGACAACATCCGCTTCTACTCCTCGTTCCTGCCGGCGATCTACGCCGAGCTGCTGCAGCACACCCAGGGGCTGATCGCCGAGGGGCTCAACCCGTCACAGAAACAGTTGCGCAGCCGGGCCCGGCCGAAGGTCGTGCTGTGCCAGACCTACGAGGAAGCCGAGGAGATCTTCGACCGCTACGAGTCCCACGTGCTGGGGATCATCTCGGACATCGAGTTCCCGCGGAACGGGGTGATGCACAAGAAGGCCGGCAGCGACCTGGCGGCCCACGCCCGGCAACACCGTTTCGACATCCCGATCGTGCTGCAGTCCAGCATCCCGCAGAACGAGGAGCTGGCCCGGGAGCGAAACGCCCTGTTCCTGCTCAAGGGGTCGCCGGTGCTGCTGGAGCAGTTGCGCACCTACCTGCTGGAACACTTCGGCTTCGGCGAGTTCGTCTTCCGGCTGCCCGACGGCAGCGAAGTCGGCCGGGCTCATGATCTGCGTTCCCTCGTGGAGCAGCTCGCCGTGGTGCCCCAGGAGAGCCTGATCTACCACGGCGAGCGCAACCACTTCTCCTTCTGGCTCAAGGCCCGAGCGGAGTTCACCCTGGCCGCCAACCTGCGGCCCCAGCGGGTGGCGGAGTTCGCCGACAGTGAGGCGGTGCGGCAGCGCTTGATCACCGCCATCGCCGACTACCGCAGCACCCGGGACCGCTCGGTGGTCGCCGACTTCAGCTCCGAGCGCCAGGACGATTCCAGCCTGATGCGCATCGGCAGCGGTTCCCTTGGGGGCAAGGCCCGGGGTCTGGCCTTCATCAACCGGCTGCTCTATGTCTCGAACGTCGGCGCCGAGTTCCCCGACATGCGGATCCTGGTGCCCCGGGCGGTGGTGCTGGCCACCGACGTGTTCGACGAGTTTCTCAAGCGCAACGGCCTGCGGCGCTTCGCCCTGGAGTGCGAGGACAACGACGAGACCCTCAAGCGCATCCTGGGCGCGCCCTTCAGCAAGGGGGTCGAGAGTGACCTACGGGCCTTCCTGGAGCAGACCACCGTCCCTCTGGCGGTGCGTTCCTCAGGACTACTGGAGGACTCCCCCAATCAGCCCTTCGCCGGGATCTACCGCACCTACATGCTGCCCAACAACGATCCCAGCATCGAAGTGCGCCTGGTTCAGCTGATCTCGGCGATCAAGCACGTCTACGCCTCGACCTTCTCCAACCAGGCTCGGGCCTTCCTCAAGATGACCCCCTACCGGCTGGAAGAAGAGCACATGGCGGTGATCGTCCAGCGGCTGGTCGGCCGGGACCATGGGGGCCGCTTCTACCCGGTGCTCTCGGGTGTCGGCCGCTCCCATAACTTCTACCCCCACCCGCCGCTGACCCAGGAGGACGGCATCGTGGCCGTCGCGCTCGGGCTGGGCCGCACCGTCGTCGAGGGAGGCAACTGCCTGCGCTTCAGTCCGCGGCACCCCAGCCACATCGTCGACTTCGGCTCGGTCGACGGCGTGCTGCGCAACTCCCAGCGCCAGTTCTTCGGGCTGGACCTGACCCAGCCCCCGGGCGCCGGCGGAGACGAAGGGGCGGAGCTGACCTCTTACGACCTGACCGTCGCCGAACAGGACGGCACCCTGGCCGCCGTCGGCTCGACCTACTCGCCGGACAACGACCGGATCTACGACGGAATCAACCGCCCGGGCATCCGGCTGGTCAGCATGGCGCCGATGCTGCGCCACGGACTGTTCCCCCTGGCGGAGAGCCTGGACCGGCTGCTCGAGATCGGCTCCCGGGGCATCGGCGCCCCGGTGGAGATCGAGTTCGCCGTCGACCTGCCCGAGGACAAGGATGACCGGCCGGAGCTGGGCTTCCTGCAGTTGCGGCCGTTGGCCGTCGCCCGGGAGAGCGAGGCGCTGGAGATCGGCGATCCGCCGCGGGAGAAGACCCTCTGTCACAGTCGCGCGGTGCTGGGGAACGGGCGCATCGACAACCTGCGGGATCTGGTGATCGTCGATCCACGCAGCTTCGATCGCAACCGCAGCGTCGAGGCCGTCGACGAGATCTGCCGCTTCAACGCCTGGCTGTTGCGGGAGAATCGGCCCTACCTGTTGATCGGTGTCGGCCGTTGGGGCTCGGCGGATCCGCACCTGGGTATCCCGGTGGCCTGGAACCAGATTGCCGGCGCCCGGGTGATCGTCGAGGCGGGCTTCGAGGATCTGGCGGTGGAGCCCTCCCAGGGCAGCCACTTCTTCCAGAACCTGACCTCCTGCAACGTCGGCTACTTCACGGTGAATCCCCAGGCGGGGGCTGGGTTCGTCGACTGGGACTGGCTCGCGTCGTTACCCACCGCCGACGCGGCCCCCTTCGCCCGGCGGATCGAGCTGGAGCACCCGGTCACGGTGATGATGAACGGTCACAAGGGGGAGGGGCTGATCCTCAAGCCCGAAGCGGAGAGATAGCTGTGAAAGCGAGGCAGGCTGTATCCGGGTGGAGAAAGCGGGGTACG
>CAZBZH010000658.1:0-2838 GCA_964496265.1 uncultured Acidobacteriota bacterium
GACTTCGAGCCCGGCCATCTCGAACATGCGCATGACCGACGGGCTCGGAGAACAGATCAGGACCTTCTTGCCGGCGCTCCGCCCCCGGAGGATCGCCTCGACCATCACCGCCGCCCCGGCGGTATCCATCGACTCGACCTGTCCCAGGGCGAGCACGATCCGGTCCTCACTCTGGCGGTCCAGCACGTCCAGGATGCGGGAGCGTAGTTCCGGCACCTCGTGAGCGGAAACACGTCCGGCCACGCGCAGGGTGAAGGCCTGCACCTCCTCGGTGCGGATCGGGTGATCTTCGGTGCGGAATCCGAGCTCTGCCACGGCGAGTCCTCCGACTGTCTATTGTAGCCCGGGGGCCGTTGGGTTACACCTGACGGCGCATCCAACGGCCCCCGGGAGACAGCTCGGAATCAGTCGCAGCGGCGGCTCAGGTCCTGAACCAGCGGACAGGTGGTCGAGAGAGTGTCCTCGGGACGCTCCTGACCGGCACTGTCCAGCCCATAGGACCCCTCGGCATCGATCGACTGGCCGACGATGACGAAGAACAGCGAACCCGGGGCCGCGGTGGTGTCCCAGGCGTAGCTTCCCGAGGTCCCGACGCCGCACTCCTGACCGCTCCAGGCGTAGGAAGCGATCGACGCCGGATCCAGCGGTCCGTACTCGATCACGTGATCGGTGGCGGAGCAGGATGCGCCGTAGTTCAGGGACAGCACGTCATTGACCCGGTCGTAGCCGCTGACCAGCAGCTGGCTGCTGCTCGACGCCTCACCCGGAGTCGGCACGCCGGAGGTCGCGGACGCGCCGGTAACGACCAGGGAGAAGACCGCGTCGTTGGCCGGCGTATCGAGGTAACCGTCCTGGTTGATCTCCTGAGCGGTGACCTCGACGGTCCAGGTACCCGCCTCGGGGTTCTGCACGAACACGTTCTCGACGGTATCGATGACGTTGGCGCTGCCTCCCGACTGGGAGTAGTTGCCGATATCGAGGCCGACGTTGCCGTGGTACTCGGTGCCCGAGGGGGAGACCACACGCAGGCTCAGATCGTTGATGCGATGCAGGCTCGCCGAGGTGGTTCCGGGCGGATCCGGATAGACCATGGTGATCTTGAGTTCGCTCTCGCCGATCGGCACCTCGACCAGGTAGTTGACCTGATCGCTGAGTTCGAGGATCTGATCCTGATCGACAATGAAGCTGTTGCCGGCGCGGTCGTAGGCCATCCGCGCCGAGGGACGGCCCCAGCCCTGGTGCACCCGGGTCAGGTTGTCGCCGACCCCGCTGAAGGTGTACTGCCAGGAGTTGTTGATCAGCAGCGCCTTGAGGGTCGAGAAGTGCGGCTGCCGTTCGAACACGGAGCTGCCGACCGGGTTGGTGCCCCACAGATCCTCCGACCACATCTGCAGCATCAGGCCGAGCACCCCGGCAGCGGTCGGCGTGGCGCCGGAGGTTCCGCCGAAGGTGGTGTAGCCGTCGTTCAGCGCGGTGGTTCGAATGAAGTCGTAGAAGTAGTGCAGATCGGGCTTGATCCGGCCGTCGGCGGCGGGACCGATCGACGCGGCGCCCCAGGAATCGTCGGCGGTGGTCAACGTGTTCTCGTGATCCACCGCGCCCACCGAGATCACGTTCTTGGCCCAGGCCTGGGGGCGCGACTCCCGATTCCCGGAGTTGGACTGGGACTGCAGGATGGCGATGTCCAGCCGGAACACGATGTCGTCCATGTCCGAGGAGATACTGGTATAGCCCAGGGTACGGCCGCTACCCCAGGAGTTGGTCTGGAACGAGGCGAAGTAAGGTGCCTCCTTCAGTTCCTGGGTGTGGGCGAAACGATCGCCGAGGAAGCTGTAGTCCGAGGCGATCCCCTGCTCGGCGCAGGGCAGGTGCCCCGTTGCCGTGCCGTCTCCGTCGCCGTCCCGGTCCCCGTTGCTGAAAACGACACCGTAGGAACTACTGCCGTGGCTCCCCGAGAAGAATTCGATGCTGTTGCCGCTGCCGTGCAGGATCACGCCGTCGAAGTCCTGGTGGTCCAGGTCGAAGCCGTTGTCCAGCACCTCACCGCGCACCCCCTGGCCGCAGTAGCCCTCGATCGATTCGACGTAGTCGGCACCCGAGTCCTCGCGGATCAGGTCCATGTCGGTTTCGCGCGGGAACCAGCGGTCGATCCACAGGGTGTCGTCATGTCCCGCCAGACGGTGGAGCTGATCGCGGTTGACGGTCAACTCGACCACGTGGCCGTTGGGGTACTCGTTGTCGACGGTGGCGCCGATGCCCCGGGCTTCGTTCGCGATCCGCCCCTTGCCCACCGGGCCCCAGTCAAAGGCCATCGCCCGCACACGGATACGCTGCGGCTCGGCGGCTGCGTCTTGGGCGAGCCAGTCGATGAGGAAGGGCTCCAGGCGATAGGACGGATGATAGGGCTCGACCCGCTGCACGAAATCGAGCCCGCGCACCGACGCGGCCCGGGCGGGATCCATCCGCACCAGATGCGCCTGCATCGGGAAGAAGCGCAGGACCTCGACCTCGGTCGATTCGAGCACCCCACGCCACTCGGGCAAGCTCACGCCGCGGAACTGCACGATGAACAGCCGCTGATCCTCGGCGGCCGCGAGGGCCGGAGCGGGGGCCGGAAGCGCCTCGCCGGGAGCCACGGCGCCGTCGAGCAGGCGCAGCCGGTTGTCCAGGCGGCGCGGCTCGCTCCAGGTCGAGCCGGCGTCGCGGCTGAAGCTGGAGAACCGTTCGCCCGCCTCGCTCCAGTTGACGAAGGGTGCTTCGGTGGCGACGCCTCCGCTCTCCAGGGCCACGATCGCTCGCGGCGTGACGTGCAGGCGCTTGCGCTGCTCCGCGCCGTCC
>CAZBZH010000659.1:0-2828 GCA_964496265.1 uncultured Acidobacteriota bacterium
GACCAGGCCGGCTTCGAGGGCGGCGCTGCCCAGGAGCGGGGCCTCATCGACCAGGGCGCGCACCTGATCTTCCTCGAGGTCCCGCTGCTCGGCGATACCGCGAACCATCTGGCCGAACTGGGAGTGCATCACCTTGGCCAGTGCCTCCTCGTGAGGCTCGGTGAAGGAGGTCTCGGTGTAGGTGTTCATCGCGTTCTTGTATTCGTAGCGCTGGCCCATCTGGGGCTCGACCGAGAGCTTCTCCAGCACGCCCCCGAGGAACGGACTCTCGTACATCAGGCCGGTCAGGCCGATGTCCCCGGAGGGCTGCAGGTAGATCTCGTCGAAGGCGGTGGCCAGGTAGTAGGCGGTGTTGCCCGGGCCGACCTCGCCGAAGGTCTCCGAGAAGACCACCGCCGGCTTGCCCGACTGGCGGAAGCGCAGGATCGCGTCCCGCAACTCCTGGGCCTGGGCCATGCCGATCGGAGCCGCGCCGATGTTGGCGACCACGCCCAGCACCCGCCGGTCGTCGGCGGCCTGGTCGAGACCGTCGATCAGTTCGCGCAGGGTCGGCGTCTCGTCGTTCATGAACGCCGCGAACGGATCGGGCGAGCGGTACTCGATCATCCCCTGTTCCAGGTCCAGTTCGAGCAGGACCTTGCTCGGCACCGATTCGCCGCCACCGGTCAGGGCGGTCAGCAGGGCAAGCCCGAGAAATCCGGCCATGGCGACGAGCATCAGGGCCACGATCACGGCCAGCACCGTGACCACGAAGTTCTTCATCGTTTCCTCCTTGGGGGGATCCTACGCGAGAGCTTCATGTTAGTTCATGGCGCCCGAGGCCACGACAGCGGGGCGGCTGCTAGACTCGAAGGATGAGCACCCAGGAAACCATCGAGAAGCGCCTGGCCGAGCGATTCAAGCCGGTCCATTTCGAGATCGTCGACGATAGCGCCCGCCACGCCGGCCATCCGGGAGCCGCCGGAGGGGGTGGGCACTTCCTGGTGACCCTGGTCTCCGCCGAATTCGAGGGCGTGCCCCGGGTCCAGCGTCACCGGGCGGTCTACCAGGAGCTGGACGGGCTGATGGGGGGCGCGATCCACGCCCTGGGGCTCAAGACCTGGACCCCCGCCGAGTGGGAATCCCGCTAGCCTCGGGATTGTTTCCCACCTGGACGGCCGGTTTCCGAGGCCCCAGGGGCCGGCTTGGTCGATCCGCCCGGAAAAGCGTATATTTGGGGGTCGAGAAAACACGTTTCCCCTGTCGGCGGTCCCGTACCGCACCCCGCAGATAACGGAGGCTGGTAACCCATGTCCAAGCTTAGAGTTACGGCGATTGCCCTGCTGATCGCCTGCTGCATCCCGACGATGCTGTTCGCCGGGAAGAACGACGAACAGATCAAGGCACTGGAGGAGCGTGTGGCCGACCTCGAGGCCAAAATCGACGCCCAGCACGCCGAGATGAAGAAGCTGCTCGAGACCCACTTCGGCAAGATGGAAAAGACCATCGCCGAGTCCGCCCAGAGCGGCGAGCAGCGTGAGCGTCAGGCCCAGGTCCTGCTCGGCCAGGTCAACCAGGCCGTCCGCGCCGGCAAGTTCGACGAGGCCAAGACCAAGCTCGCCAACCTGAAGAAGAAGTACGGATCAACGAATACCGCGCGACGCGCCGCCAACGTCGAGCGTGAGCTCAACGTCATCGGCAAGAGCATGCCCGAGGATCTCGGCATCGAGAAGTGGTTCCAGGGTGAGTCCGAGTTCGACGCCAGCAGCTCCGAGCCCACCCTGCTGGTCTTCTGGGAAACCTGGTGCCCCCACTGCAAGCGGGAGGTCCCCAAGCTCCAGACCATGTGGGACAAGTACAAGGACCAGGGCCTGCAGGTCGTCGGTCTGACCAAGCTGACCCGCTCCTCCACCGAGGAAGTGGTCTCCAAGTTCATCGAAGACACCAAGATGACCTACCCCGTCGCCAAGGAAGACGGTAAGGCCAGCAGCTACTTCGGCGTGGCCGGCATCCCGGCCGCCGCGGTGGTCAAGGACGGCAAGGTGATCTGGCGCGGCCATCCCGCCAACATCTCCGACGCCATGCTCCAGGACTGGATGTAAGCGTTTGACGTCCCGGCGGGGCCGACGAGGCCTCGCCGGGACAGCCGCTTCGCCCGGCACCCGCACCCCACCCCGGCCGGTCTCCTCCGGCGCCCCCTCAGCCCGTCCTCCTTGTTAGAATCGGCGCTCCGCTCTGGAGGAGAACCCTTCGTGCCCACCAAGCTGTGCCTGGCCCTCTGCGTCCTGCTGCTGGCCCTACCTGTCGCGGCCGAGCAGGCGACCTGCCCCCTGCCCCGGACCGCGCTCGGCGGCGGCGGCCCGGATCCGGACTTCCTGGCCCAGTACGGGTCGACCTACCGCTTCCGCATGGGGCACCCGCTGACCCGCTCGCTGCGCATCACCGCCGACGGCGGCAAGGTGCTGTTCCTCCGTTCAGGCGGCCGCAGCTTCGAAAACCGGCTCTACGAGATCGATGTGGCCAGCGGCAAGGAGCGCGAACTGCTGACCGCCGAAAGACTGCTCGGCGGGGACAGCCGCACGATGACCGCCGAGGAGCGTGCCCGCCGGGAGCGGATGCGCATGGTCTCCCGGGGCATCAACTCCTTCGAGCTGAGCCCCGACGGCGAGACGTTGCTCGTCCCCCTGTCCGGCCGGGTGTTCCTGGTGACCCGCAAGAGCGGGGACTTCCGGGAGTTGTCGCTTCCGACCCCCGCCGAGGATCCCCGGCTTTCACCCGACGGTAAGAAGATTGCCTTCGTGCACCGCGGCGACCTCTACGTGATCACCGTCGGATCCGGACAGGTGCGC
>CAZBZH010000660.1:0-2827 GCA_964496265.1 uncultured Acidobacteriota bacterium
GACCCGGCAGCCAAACGCCGACAGAGGGTATCGTGGGTATCCAGATCCCCGAGCTTCCGCCGATGCCCGAGGATTCCGCCGCGGAACCTGCGGCCCCCGAGGCCAAGAAGGGCGTCACGGCGAAACCTGCGGCCCAGTCCGCGGCCAACACCGCGGCCAACACCACCGCCAACAGCGCGGCCAACACCGAAGCCGGCGAGGCCCAGGCGGCAGCGCGCCCCTCCCGGGGATTCCTCAGTTCCCTGGGCAACATCCTGTTCGGCGTCTTCGCCTTCGTGGCCGGTGGCGCCGGCGGCTACGCCGCGGCCCTAGAGCTCCAGGAAGACTTCGTGATCTGGGCACCGGCGGGCGGTTTCATCGCCCTGGCGATCGTCGCTCTCGTGCAGATGGTATGGAAGCGTCGGAAGCGCTGAGCAGCCGCCCGGCCGCGGCACCCGAGGAAACCGACTGTCCCCGCTGCCAGGGCCCCCTGGCAGCGCTGCCGGCGACGTCGATTCACAGTCTCGGCTTCAAGCTGGTACGCCGTTGCCTGCGCTGCGGCAGCCGCCGCACGATGGGACACGCTCCCTGCTGGGTTTACACCTGCACCGGCTGCGGTCTGCCGTTCACCGGCAACGAACTGCTTGACCGGGAAGAGCAACGCTGCGAGGAATGCCGGAGCTCCGAAGAGTTCATCGCCGATCCGGTTCCCGCGCTGGTCCAGGCGACTGAAGTCGAGATCCGGTCGGCACTGCGGGATCTATGGCGCTTCGTGCGCGGGCCCGGTCTCGATACCTATCTGAACCAGATCCTGCGGGAGGTCGCGCCCCACATCCCGGGAGCTCCCCGCCACGGCAACGTGGTGGTCTGCGACGAATGGACGGTGCGCTGTCTCGCGCTGCCCTCGGGAACCATCGTGCTTTCCCTCGGCCTGCTGGCCACGCTGAACGACGAGGCGGAGCTGGTCTTCGTACTGGGCCACGAGTTGGCTCACGCCGCAGGCGGAGATGCCGCCGTGCGGCTGCTGCGGCTCGGGTTCCACGGCATCGTGCGGGATACCGAGGCGGCCGGCGGGCTGACCTGGGCCTGGGCGGCCGAGGATCTGACCCGCATCGGCTACGGCCGGGAACGGGAACTGGCCGCCGACGACCTCGCCCTGCGGGCGATGTGCGCGATGCACTACGACGTCTCCTCGGTCGAGCGGCTGTTGAACCGGTTGGAGCAACGGATGGAGCAGGGGGATCCCGCCCTGGCCGAACTGGCGGTGTCCCACCCGACGCCCCGCGAGCGAGCCCGGCGGCTGGATCTGTCGGTGCGCTGGCGCCGCCGGGACCTGGCCGAAGCCCGGGTGAACCGCGAGGTCTTCCGCCGGGCAGCGGGGCACGACGTGCTCAAGGCGGAGCTGGATGCGGTCGAGTTCCCCGTCGAGGCGCCGGTGGATCTCCCCGAGGTGTCCCGCGGCCGCTCGCTCTCCTGGCCCTGGATCGGACTCGGTGCCGCGGCGGCGTTGATCGCGTCGGTGGCCGCCCTCTGGCTGATCTGAACCGGCCGGGGGTTCCGCCGGCAGCTTCCCACCACTCAGGATCCGGGCGATTGGAATCCCGGGCAGCCTTGTGTCACCCTTCCGGCCATGCCAAGGCTCGGAGCTCACATGTCGATCGCCGGCGGCGTTCCCCGCGCCATCGAGCGGGCACTTTCGGTGGACGCCACGGCGCTCCAGATCTTCGTCAAGAACAACAACCAGTGGCGGGCCAAGCCCTTTGCCGACGGCGAGCCGGAGACGTTTCGCCGGGCGGTGGCCGACGCCGGTCTGGGCGACGCGCTGATCGCCCACGCGAGCTACCTGATCAACGTCGCCTCGCCCGACGATGCCCTGTGGAACAAGTCGATCGAGGCGCTGGCCGTCGAGTTGCGTCGCTGCGCGGAGCTCGGCGTGCCGGGACTGGTGCTGCACCCGGGCTCGCACGTCGGGCAAGGGGTCGAGGCAGGGCTCGAGCGGGCTGCCGCCGGTCTTGACCGTGCCCTGGAGCTGGCCGACGGTCCGACGCGGATCCTGCTCGAGATCACCGCGGGGCAGGGCAGCAACCTGGGCTGTTCCTTCGAACAGCTCGCCGGGATCCTGGACCAGGTCGCGGTGCGCGGCGGCTACGCGGTCTGCTTCGACACCTGTCACGCCCTGGCCGCGGGGTACGAGTTCCGCGATGCCGAGTCCTACGCCGAGACCTTCGACGCGCTGGACCGCGCCGTCGGGCTCGACTCGATCGCGGCGTTTCATCTCAACGATTCGAAGATGCCGCTGGGGAGCCGGCGGGACCGCCATGAGCACATCGGCAAGGGGGAACTCGGTCTCGAGCCCTTCCGGCTGTTGCTCAACGATCCGCGCTTCGAGCAGGTGCCGATGGTGCTGGAGACGCCGAAGGGCAAGGACCTGGAGGATGACCGGGTCAACCTGGCGACGCTGCGCGGCCTGATCGCATCGTGAAGCGAACCGACTTCGATTTCGATCTGCCCGCCCGGCAGATTGCCCAGGAGCCGCTGCCCCGGCGGGACGCGTCCCGCCTGATGCTGCTCGACCGTCGAAGCGGCGAGATCGAGCACCGCCGCTTCGAGGAACTCCCCGGGCTGCTCGCCGCCGGGGATCTGCTGATCAGCAACGACACCCGGGTGATTCCCGCCCGGCTGGAAGGACGAAAGCCCAGCGGCGGCAAGGTCGATCTGCTGTTGTTGCAGCCCACGGCCGGGGGCGCGTCCGACTGCTGGGACGCCCGGGTGCGCGCCTCCCATGCGCCGAAGCCGGGGACGCGGATCGAGATCGAGGCGTGGCGCCTCAACCTCGTCACCTCGGAGT
>CAZBZH010000661.1:0-2824 GCA_964496265.1 uncultured Acidobacteriota bacterium
GACGCCGCGGGAACGAAAATCCGAATCGAGTACGAGAATCGAGTAGCCCGCTTCCAGTGCCCGCAGTTGCTCCAGCGCCTCGTCGGTCTCCAGGGGCGAGGGGGGCATGCCGGCCAGTGCCAGCAGGGTCTCGCGGCTGTAGGCGTAGATGCCCTGATGCTTGAGGTAGCCCTTCAGACCGCCCGGGCGATCGGCCAGACCCGCGCGCAGTTCGGTCCCGCCGGCAGCTCGATGGTAGGGGATCGGCGAGCGGGAGAAGTAGAGCGCCTGACCGTCTCGGCGGCGTACCACCTTGACCACGTTGGGGTTGAGCAGTTCGTCGGTGGAGCTCAGCGGCTCGGCCAGGGTCGCCATCGACGGGGCGTCATCGCCCTCGAAGGCGTCGATCAGGCGGTCGAGGCTGGCAGGCGTGACCAACGGCTCGTCTCCCTGGATGTTGACCACCACGTCGTAGCGATCCCCCGAGGAACGCACGACTTCGGCGACCCGATCGGTTCCGCTGGGATGATCCGCCGAGGTCATCATCACCTCGGCCCCGAACCCCTGAGCCGCGTCGGCAATCCGCGTGTCGTCGGTGGCGACGACCACACGGTCGAAGCCCCGGGCGGCGCTTGCTCGCCTCCAGACGTGCTCGATCAAAGGTGCGTTGCCTAGGGGGACGAGTGGCTTGCCGGGTAACCGGGTCGATGCGTAGCGGGCCGGGATGACGCCAAGGGCGAGCGGCATTCGGGAATTCCCAGCGTCGCAGGCGGGGACATCCCGTAGCGACGCAACATCGTAGCAAATGGCTCGTCCTCCGGGCAAGGGTCGGGCGCACCCCCGAATGCCGCCCCTGGCGTGGCATTCTCGGGTAATCTATGAAGTCCGCATCACGCCGGAACGGGGCCACGGCGAGGACGATGCGGTCACGAACCCACTTGAAACGCGGAGTTGAGCCATGTCCGTAACGCGCATCGAGACGAGCTGTGTCGAGCGTTTCCTTCGGTACGTCAAGATCGATACCCAGTCGTGCGAGACGGCGACCACCTACCCGAGCACCGAGAAGCAGTTCGAGCTGCTGCGCATGCTCGTTGAAGAGCTGCGCGAGCTCGGCGTCGAGGACGCCGAGATGGATCGCTACGGCTACGTCTTCGGTACCGTGCCGGCAACCACCGACAAGGCCGGTGTGCCGACGATCGGATTCCTGGCCCACGTGGACACATCTCCGGAGATGAGCGGGGCGGGCGTCAAGCCGATCGTGCACCGGGACTACCAGGGCAAGGACCTGGTGCTGCCCGACGATCCCGAGGTGGTGATTCGCCTCGCCGACAACCCGCATCTCAATGAACAGATGGGGAACGACATCATCACCGCGTCGGGAACGACCCTGCTGGGCGCGGACAACAAGGCCGGGGTGGCGGAGATCATGGGGGCGGTCGAGTACCTGATGGCCCACCCGGAGATCCCCCACGGGCCGATCCGGGTCGGCTTCACCCCCGACGAGGAGGTCGGCCGCGGGACCAAGTACTTCGATGTCGAGCGTTTCGGCGCGCTCTGCGCCTACACCATGGACGGGGAAACCCTGGGCGAGCTTCAGATGGAGACCTTCTCCGCCGACTCGATGGTTCTGACCTTCCACGGGGTCAACGCCCATCCCGGCTATGCCAAGGGGCGGATGGTCAGTGCCCTCAAGCTGGCCTCGGAGTTCGTCTCCCGGCTACCGAAGGACGGGATGTCGCCGGAAACCACCGAGGGCAAGGAGGGCTTCGTCTTCCCCTACGTGATCGAAGGGGGGACCGAGGAGGTCACCGTCCGCTGCCTGATCCGGGATTTCCATACCCCGGCCCTGGCGGAGAAAGAGCAGCTACTGGACCGGATCGCCCGGGAGGTGGTCGCCGAGCACCCGCCGGCCCGGGTCGAGATCGAGATCACCGAGTCCTATCGCAACATGAAGGAGGTGCTCGATCAGCACCCCAAGGTGGTCGATCACGCCCGTCAGGCCATCGAGCGGGTCGGCCTGCCCCTGCGGATGAACGCCGTCCGCGGAGGCACCGACGGGGCGGCGCTGTCCTTCAAGGGGCTGCCGACCCCCAACATCTTCGCCGGAGAGCACAACTTCCACTCTCGCTACGAATGGGTCTCCGTCCAGGACATGCATCGCGCCGTCGAGGTGATCGTCGAGCTGTGCAAGATCTGGGAGGAGGCATCGTGACCGCGCCTGCCCGTCCACGGAGGATGACCCGATGACCACGTTCATTGCCTTGCTCGACTACACCGACCAGGGGATCCGGGAGATTCGCGACTCGCCCCAGCGGGCCGATCGCTTCAACCAGCTTGCCGAGCAGGCCGGCGCCCGGGTGGTCGCCCAGTACTGGACCATCGGCAGCCACGACGGGGTCCTGGTCCTCGAGGCGCCCAACGATGAGATCGCCGCGTCGGTGCTGCTGGCCCTGGGGGCTTCGGGGAACGTGCGGACCACGACCCTGCGCGCCTTCGAGTGGGCCGACGCTCAGGCCCTGATCCAGGACTCCTAGTCCCCGGCCGCTAGAACCCGCCCGCTAAGAACCCGGCCGTCCGAGCCCGCCCGGACCCCACCGGCCGACCCCGAGAGTCCGGGCGCAGCCCCCCGGGCAGAGGGTGGTGTGACTATTCGCCGCCGCCGCGGTCCAAATTAATGTGGGACCGGTTTGCCGGTATTCGACGCCGATTCCGCCAATTCAATCAGCAGAAGTACGCTGTGTGTAAGTATTGCCCGCCGCTGCGGTGCGGCGTGCAACAAATTCACGCCCGATGCCTTGCTGCCAATGAAACGGCAGTGTAGGTTGGATCGCAACAAAGGCACAGC
>CAZBZH010000662.1:0-2817 GCA_964496265.1 uncultured Acidobacteriota bacterium
CTTCGACGCGGCGATCGTCTGCTCGCCGCCGAACACCCACCGGGAGATCGCCGGAGAGCTGATCACCCGGGGCAAGCATGTGCTCTGCGAGAAGCCGCTGACGATCCAGGCGGAGAGGGCCCGGGAGTTGAGCGATCTGGCCGAACGCTACCAGTGCACGCTGATGATGGCCTCGAAGTTCCGCTACGTGGAAGACGTGGTCGAGGCCAAGGCGCTGCTGGAATCCGGCGCCCTGGGCACGGTGGTGCTCTACGAGAACGGCTTCTGCGCGCCGGTACAGATGGCCGGTCGCTGGAACGCCAACCCGGCGGTCTCCGGCGGCGGCGTGCTGATCGACAACGGCTCCCACTCGGTCGATATCGCCCGCTACCTGCTCGGCCCCTTCGTCGACGTCAAGGCGGACGCGGCACTTTCGATCCAGGGCTTGCCGGTGGAAGACACCATCCGGCTGCGCTTCCGCAGCGCCGGCGGCGTGCTCGGCTCCGTCGATCTGAGCTGGAGCCTGACCAAGGACACCGACTACTACATTCGCATCTACGGCTCCGAAGGGGAGCTGCAGGTCGGCTGGAAGGGTTCCCGTTTCCGCCGCCAGGGCGCCGAGTGGAACCCCTTCGGCAGCGGTTACAACAAGAACGCCGCGTTCCAGGCCCAGCTCAAGAACTTCATCGCCGTGCAGCGGGACGAGGCGGATCCCTTGATCCGCCCCGAAGATGCCGTCGCCGCGGTGGAGATCATCGAGAAGGCGTACCAGAGCGTGCGCCACGACGCCGCCGCCGCGGTCGAGGTCGCCTGATGAGCAACGCCTGGGCCCATCCCACGGCGATTCTCGAGTCCGACGTCGAGCTCGGCGAGGGGACCAAGGTCTGGGACAACGCCCATGTGCGTCACGGTGCCCGCATCGGCAAGCAGTGCATCGTCGGCGACAAGAGCTACATCGCCTACGACGTGCGGATCGGTGACTTCTGCAAGCTGAACACCGCGGTCTACATCTGTGCCGAGGTCACCCTGGAAGACTTCTGCATGGTTTCGGCCCATGTGGTGTTCACCAACGACCGCTTCCCGCGGGCGGGCAACCTGGAGTTGACCGGGCTGGCCTCGTCGGACCCCGACGAGCACACCCTGCCGACCCGGGTCTGCCGCGGCACGACCATCGGTGCCAACGCCACCATCGGCCCCGGGCTGACGTTAGGTGAGTTCTCGATGATCGGCATGGGTGCGGTGGTGACCCGGGATGTGCCGGCCCACGGCCTGGTGATCGGCAATCCGGCTCGCCAGGTGGGCTGGGTCTGCGCTTGCGGCGAGCCGCTGTTCCGCGACGCTGCGGCGACCGAGGAAACCTGCGGGCGTTGTTCGCGCCGCTATCGCCGCACCGATGCGGGCGTCGCCGAGATCGACCAGGAGCGCCGCGCCGGATGAGAATCGCGATCGTCGGAGGAGGATTGCTCGGTCTGACCCTGGCTCATCGCCTGGCCGGGCCGAAGCATCAGGTCTCGCTGTTCGAGGCCGCGCCTCAGCTCGGTGGGCTGAGCGCCGGGCATGACTACGGCCCCTTCACCTGGGATCGCTACTACCACTGCGTGCTGCCCCAGGATCAGCGCACCGTCGGCCTGCTGCAGGAACTGGGCCTCGAGAACCGGCTGCGCTGGAAGTCGACCCGCACCGGCTACTGGGCCGGCGACACCTTCTACGAGATGAGCGGCAACGCCGACTTCGCCCGCTTTCCGCTGCTCAACCTGATCGACAAGGGCCGGCTGGCCTGGTCGGTGATCTGGGCCACGCGGTTTGCCGACCCCGAGAAACTGCATCGGGTCTCGGCCCAGGAGTGGCTGACCCGCATCTGCGGCAAGCGCACCTTCGAGGTGTTCTGGCTGCCGATGCTGCGGGCCAAGTTCGGCGAGTACCACGACCGGGTCTCGGCGGTGTTCATCTGGGCCACGCTGACCCGGCTGATGCGGGCGCGCAGCAGCACCGGAGCCAAGGAGCAGCTGGGCTACATCGGCGGTGGCTACACCGGGGTGTTCGAGGTGCTGGAGCGCTCGCTGCTCGATCGGGGCGCCGAGATCCATCTCGGCCGGCCGGTGGAGCACCTGACCCGCGGCGACGACACCTGCAGCCTGCGGCTGGCCGGCGACGGGGAGAACCGGGAGTTCGACCGGGTGTTGTTCACCGCCCCGGCGCGCATCGCGGCCAAGGCGGCCGACGAACGACTTCAGCCCGAGGTGCAGAAGCTGGCGGCACAGTATCCGACGGCGTCGAGCTACCTGGGCGTGATCTGCATGGCCCTGGTGCTGCCCGAGCCGCTGACGCCCTACTACGTGTTGAACCTGGGTCAGGACGTCGGCCTCACCGGCGTGATCGAGATGACCAACCTGGTGGACCCGGTCGAAACCGCCGGCCGCCGTCTGGTTTATCTGCCGCTCTACCTCGACAGCGAAGATCCGCGGCTGTCCTGGTCCGACGAGAAGCTGCGGGAGATGTTCTTCGCCGGCCTCGGCCGTCTGTTCCCCGGCCTCGAGATGAACACCATCGAGAACGCCGAGATCCATCGCGCCCGCTACGTGCAGCCGCTGCCCCTGGTGCGCGGCGCCGGCGAACCGGTGGCCGATCCCGGCCTGCCCCGGGACGCCGGCCCGTTCCAGTGGGTCAACACCTCGATGCTGCGCTGCACCACCTTGAACAACAACGAGGTGATCGCCCTGGCCGACACGTTCCTCGAGGGAAACGGCCTGGGGCAGGCACAGGCCGACGCAGGCGGCACGGCGGCCGCGTGAACAGCCGTCGCTACGGAGTGAGCCGGTAGTGTCGCCCGAAGGTTCA
>CAZBZH010000663.1:0-2814 GCA_964496265.1 uncultured Acidobacteriota bacterium
GAACCGGGGACCGAACTCACGCTCGCGGACTGCACCGCCTGGATCGAATCGACGATCATCACCCTGGGGTTCCAATCCCGCGCGGTGTCGACGATCCGCTCGATCTCGGTCTCGGCCAACACGCCGATCTCTCGGGAGTCGACGCCCAGCCGCCGACCCCGGAGGCGCAGTTGGGCAGGGGACTCCTCGCCGCTGACATACAGCACCCGGTCGCCCCGCGAGGCGAGCTGCTCCGCGGCCTGCAACAGCAGAGTGCTCTTGCCGACTCCGGGCTCGCCGCCGACCAGGACCACCATGCCCGGCACGAGCCCGCCGCCGAGTACCCGGTCGAACTCTTCGATCCCGGTGACGATCCGCCGGGCGTCCGCCTCGGGGATCTCGGGGAAGGGGGTGACGGGCAGCGGGCGAGGACGTCCGCCGCCCGCCGAGGCGTCCTGGCGGACCTCGCTGAGCGAGGCCCAGGCCCCACACTCGGGGCAACGTCCCAACCACTTGGGAGAGACGAACTCACACTCCGAGCAGACGAAGGTGCTCTTCGGCTTGGCCACCGGGTGGCTCCTAGAACTCGCGGAACTCTGGGTTGACGAAGCGGGTGAACTCCCGCAGGAAGTGCAGGTCCACCGTACCGATCGGACCGTTACGCTGTTTGCCGATGATCAACTCGGCCTTGCCCTTGAGGTCGGGATCGTCCTTCTTGTAGACCTCTTCGCGGAAGAGGAACATCACCACATCGGCATCCTGCTCGATGGCTCCCGATTCACGAAGGTCGGACAGCTGAGGCCGCGCGCCCCCCTGGCCGCCGCGCTGTTCCGGTGCGCGGGACAGCTGGGACAGCGACACCACCGGACAGTTCAGCTCCTTGGCCAGCTCCTTCAGCGAACGGGAGATATCGGAGATCTCCTGCTGGCGGTTGTCGTAGCGCCCGCGGCCGCGCATCAGCTGCAGGTAGTCGACGACGATCATGTCGCAACCATGCTCCAGCTTGAGCCGGCGGCACTTGGCGCGCATTTCCATGATGCCGACCCCCGGTGTGTCGTCGATGAACACCGGCGCATCCGAGAGCTCGCCGAACGCCTTGATGATTCGCTGCCATTCGTCCTTGCCGATGCGCCCGGTGCGGAGGCGGTGGGCATCGACCTGCCCGACGGCGCAGAGCATGCGCATGAACAGCTGGTGGTGGGACATCTCGAGGGAGAACACGCCGATCTTGGCGCCGCCGTGGAGTGCCGCATGAGTGATGATGTTCAGGGCGAAGGCGGTCTTGCCCATCGATGGGCGCGCCGCCAGGATGATCAGGTCACCTTTCTGCAGCCCGGCGGTCATCTCGTCGAACTGGGGAAAGCCGGTGGCCACCCCGGTGATCAGTTCGGCGCGCTCGGTCAGTTCCTCGATCTGCGCCAGACTCTCCTCGGCGGAGATGCGCAGGGGAATGAAGCCCTTGCGGTGTCGGTCCTCGGCGACCTGGAAGATCGACTTCTCCGCCTCGTCGATGATCTCGGCGGTGGACTGGCCCGGCTGCATCGCCGTTTGCATGATGCCCTGGGCCGACTCGATCAACGTGCGCAGGATCGACTTTTCCTTGACGATCTCGGCGTAGTGTTCGACGTTCGACGAACGGGGCACCCCTTCGACCAGGGTGGCCAGATACGCGGGGCCTCCGCATGCGGCGAGATCGCCGTGGTGGTCGAGGTACTCCTTGACGGTGACCAGATCGACCGCCGTACCCTTCTCCGACAGCTCTTCGAACGCCGCGAAGATTTTCTGATTGCGGCTGGAATAGAACGCCGAAGCGTCGAGGACTTCGCGGGCCTTGTGGTAGGAGACGTTGTTCAGCAGGATCGCCCCGAGGACCGACCGTTCCGCGTCTTCGGAATGGGGAAGGCTTGCCGCCGAACTCTCGAAGGCCATCGATCTCCGCCGCAATGACAGGGGTTTGAAGGCGCGATGTTAGCATAGGCACGGCGCGCCGGAAGCGCCTTCGGATGGGGGCCTTTTGGTTTTCAATCGGCAACGTGTCGCCCTGCTGGGCGCCGGCATCGTGTGCTGCCTGGCGGTTCTTTTCCCGGGTTCCGCCCGGGGCGACGACAACGCCGCTCGCCTGCGTTCCCTCGAGCGTCAGATCGACCGGTTGGAAGCCGAACTCGAAACCCTGCGCGGCGACGAACGCTCGGTTCTCGTCGATATCGAGGAACTCCAGGTCGAGGCGACGCTGCGCCAGTCGGAGGTCGCCCGCACCCGCCGGCAGATCGCGAGCCTGGAACAGGACATCGCCGAACGGGATACCCACCTTGCGTCGCTTCTCGCCTCCCAGCAGGAAACCCGCCGATACCTGGAGCAACGCCTGGCCGACGTCTACAAGAAAGGGGACGGCTCCGGCATCCGGCGACTCCTCGGGGGCAAGGACGGAGACGATTTCTGGCAGGGCGTGCGCTACGCCTCGTGGCTGAACACCCGCGACTCCAGGGCGATCGCCCAGTTCCGCCAGCGCGAGAAGGAGGTCCGGGTCGAGCGCGAGGCGTTGGAAGCGCAGCGGGAGCAGTTGCAAACCGTTCGCCGGCGCGGCGAACGGCAACGCGCCGCCGCCCTGGCCGCCCGGGCGCGTCGAGAGGATGCGCTAAAGGATCTCCGTCTCGATCAGGGCCGCCGCCGGGAGGCGGTCGCCGAACTCGAGGCCGCGGCCGCTCGGCTGGGCGACCTGGCCGCCGGCGCCGACGATGCGGGGGCGCTGGACCCCGAGAAATTCCGCGGTCTGCTGGACTGGCCCGCCGAGGGAGAGCTGGGCGCCGGCTTCGGCACCATCGTGCACCCGAAGTT
>CAZBZH010000664.1:0-2813 GCA_964496265.1 uncultured Acidobacteriota bacterium
GATCCTCTGGAGTGCTTGATCCCGAGGCCGCGCAGCGCGTATCATGCCGGCAAGGCCTCTGCGCGGCGGTCATGTCGGCGTCGGAGGTGTCCTTGGCCGAAGAGTTGGTTGAGCGGGAATAGCTCAGTTGGTAGAGCATCAGCTTCCCAAGCGCGCTAACCACACACGCTAGAAACAACCTAAAGCCCGGAGGCGCAACAGCCTCCGGGCTTTTTTCTGTTTACCGGACTCCCCGCTAAGTGCCCACAAAAACCCCGGTTTTGATGGCGCGATGGACACCTACACGGACACCACGGGGAAACGCACTTCCGTGAAATCGCGTAGAATCATGGTCACACAGACGGACACCGGAGCCGTATCGAGTGACCGACGATCCCATCGACACCGCCGACCGCATAGACAGAGCCGAGGCTTACAGCGAGGCGCGCCGCAGAGGTCAGCCCGCCCGAGGCAAGGTTCGCGTCAAGAAGCAAGGCGCGACGGGTGCCGTGATCGACTTCGGGACACTCAAGGGTGCTCGGCACTTCGACAAACGGCTCTCGGACGCGATCAAAGAGGGGAGAATCCCGATACTGGACCGCTGGCTACGTGAAGGGGATTGTCTATTCCACGATGCAGCCTGGGGGGCCTACAAGGCTCTCAGCGACCGGGATCAATCGCTGTACTGCATCGAGCGGTCTACGGTCGCTAAGGATCGATCTCCCTGCTACTGGCGGGTGAAGCTGCCTCGCCGGACGATCTACATACGTCGCGGCGTTGACCGTCTTGTAGATCGGCGACTCCGCTGGATCTTTGATCCCGCTGGACGCGGCGACCGCCGGAGCCGGTGCCCACGCCAGCGAAGTCGGTTCGACTCACCAGAGAGAATCCTCGAGATCGGCTTGGTCTACGAGTTCGGCCACTTGTGCGATCCTCGTGAGGAGTTTTCCGCGAGTGCGTTCGCAATGGCGTTCAAGATGAAGAAAGGCCGAGTGAGACAGCGCCTGCGGGACTATAAGCGAATCACGCTCTACGACGACTGGAACGGCGGCTGGATTGAGGAATTCTGGCGAGGACGTGACGAGCATCTGAGCCGCGTGTCTTTTGGGGCTAGAGACACCTAAGCCCCCCACACTCAGCGAATTAAGCGGCACCTAGTGTAAGCGCCCCCCATTATTGCCGCGCCATTAGTGAGGTTTTCTCTCAAAGGAGCCCCACTAATGGACGGATCCTACGCCCTGAGACTCAAGCAAGCCGCGCAGTACAGCGGCATCCCCGAGCCGACCCTACGGGACTGGATCAGGCGCGGAGATCTGGCCGCATGCGTCTACGGCGGGGGAGCTCACAAACGCCGCTACGTAGTGCGCCGCGAGGATCTGGAGGCCGCCATCGACCGGCACCGGCAGCCTGCTTCTTGGGAACAGGCCGAGGCCTAAATGGCCGAGCACGCTACAGCGGTGCCGAGTCTGCCGGCGGAAACCGAGGCCGAGTGTGCGGTTGCCGCCGCGCTGCTCTGCAACGACCGGGCCGACCTGATTCTGGATTCGGTGGAGGACTCCGAGTTCCAGCACGGGGCAACCCGGCGCGTCGTCGCCGCTGCGCGCCGAGCAAAGAAGAAGCTGAGGGGTGGCGACCTCGACATCCTCGCTGTGAAGGCTGAGCTCGGGGACGATCTGCACGACATCGCCCACGCCGCACGGCTTCATGCGGACTACTACTGCCGCGGCGTAAACCTGGAACACAAGTTCGGGTTGATCCGCAATGCCGCATGGCGCCGGGACACGGCAATCCGCGCCGAAGGGATTCGCGAAGCTGCCCTCGACGACGAGACGTCCGCCCGCGACATCTGCGAGTTGGTCGGGGACTTGCGCGAGGCGCCTACACCCGACAAGAGCGACTGGAAGCCCTCGACGCTCGAAGGTGTGACCGACCCCAACGCCGGTCACGTCGAGCAGGTGGTTTCCGGCCTGCTACCGAGAGGGGAGTTGACGCTGCTGGCGTCCGCCTACAAGACAGGTAAGACCCTGGTGTTGTACGCGCTGATTGTCCCGTCCCTCGATGGTCGCCCGGTCTGGGGCAGCCTGGAACCGTCGAAGCCGCTGCGGGTTTGCCTTCTTCAGCTCGAGATGCCCAGCCGGGAGGATGACCGACGATTCCGCCGCATCGCCCTGGGCGACGGCATGGACCCGGCCGCACTGGTGGCGCACGTCCATGCCGATCGCCTGCGCGTCTACAACCGGCCGCCCTTAGACCTGGCCGATCCCTCACAAGTCGAGCGGTTCCACGACTTGGTGCGCGAGCAGAACGCCGACCTAGTGGTGATCGACTCGGCCCTCGCGGCATTCGCCGGGGCCGACCTCAACGACAACAGCACGGTGCGGCGGTTGTGTTCCAGCGTATTCAACCCGCTGACAAGCGAAGGGCGCTCGGTCGTGCTCCTGCACCACAATCGGAAACGCCCGGGCGGTGGCAGTAGCGGCAGCGAAGATCCCCGCTCTAGCATCCTCGGGGCGCAGGCATGGGGCGCCGCTGCGGGTGCCGTCTATCGCCTTGAACGGCTCCAGGAAAGCGCCGAGGACACCGGCAGCGCCTTCCATCTTGCACTGACCCCGGTCGGCTCCTGGAGCCCTGACGTCGGCGAAAGACGCATGCTGCGCGTGGCCGACGACGGCGACGGGACCACCGTTCGACTGGTTGACGAACACCAGCAGCTCGCCGCCGGCGGGATTACCAGGGCGCAACAGTGCGCGCTTCGAATCGCCGCGGAGGTCAAGGCCAACCCCGGGACCCTCAAGGCCGCGCTCAAGGCTGACCTGGGCGAAGAGGGGTACACG
>CAZBZH010000665.1:0-2802 GCA_964496265.1 uncultured Acidobacteriota bacterium
CGGTACCACGGTACGCATCCTGTTGCCGCGCTACGTCGGCCGGGGCGTCGAGACCGGTGCGCCTCCCGAAACCGGCGACTCGGTTCCGGGGAACAGCGAGACGGTGCTGGTGGTCGAGGACCGGCCGGATGTGCTGGAGGCGACGGCCGCGATGCTCGAATCGCTGAACTACCGGGTATTCACGGCGACCGATGTCGAGAGTGCGAAGGAACGGCTCGGCACGGCGTCGATCGATCTGCTGCTGTCCGATGTGATTCTTCCCGGCGAGAACAGCGGCCCCGAGTTGGTGCGCTTCGTCCGGGAGGAGTATCCCGACCTCCCGGTGCTGCTGATGTCCGGCTACGCCGACATCGACATCCGCACCGTCGGGCTGGAGGTGGTCTCCAAGCCGTTCTCCTTGGAGCAGCTGGCCCGGGCCGTTCGAAACAACCTCGAAGGCTAGTCGGTCAGACCTTCCGGCGCAGCCTCTGCGTGACTCCGCCGTGATAGGTCAACAACAAGGTACCGGGGGCAGCGTAGTAGGCGAACAGGGCCTCGACCCAGCGCTCCTCCGCCGGCCAGGGATAGGCGTAGACCAGGTCGCAATCGGTCGGCGCGAAACCCAGGGGAGCCGGCTCCGTGTCGGGCAGCCGCTCTTCATAGAGTCCGTCGGGCTTGAAGCTTCCGAGAGATAGATCCGCGTCGATACCGTGGGCCTCTGCGAGGGCTCGAGCCTCCTGGTGCAGCGGCGCTTCGATCTCGATGCCTCGTGCCAGCATCCCGAGCAGCGCAGCGCAGCAGGTGGCGACTCCGAAACCACTGCCCCACTCACAAAAACGGGGCCCCGGCGCCAGGCCTGCTCCCACGATTGCACCGAGGGTTCGGTAGATCAACGCGCCGTCACATGACTGGAACTCGGGGATACGGCGGGGAGGATCGAAGTGGTGAATGCGCTGCCGGGCATCGGCCAGGAAAGCGGTAACCTCCGTGGGCAACTCGCCCCCGTCCGGCTGCGGAAGCGGAACGCTCTCGAGTTGGGCAGCGCTGCGGCTCATGCCATTCCTCCAGCTAGTCGCGGAACGGTACACCGGCATCGGTCAGCGATTGAAGTGCGATGCCCAGGAGTTCGCCGACGCCATCCCAGCTCGTGTTGACCAGCACCACCCCTCCCAAACCATGGCGGCGATCGTAGAAGACGAAGGTCGAGACGCCGTAGTCGCCGCCCGCATGCCCCATGACGTTGTCCTCGAAGCGCAGGTGCCAGTAGAGCGCCTGTGCGGTGCGCGTCCCTTCCCCGCGATCGGGGTGGATCTTGGCCTCAATCGACTCGATCGACTCGGGTGAGAGCACCTGCGTACCGTCGAAGGTACCGTCGCCGATCATCATCGCCAGGTAGCGGGAGAGGTCGTTGACCGAGGAGCGCAGCTGCCCGTCGGCATAGGTCGGGTAGCCGTAGTGCTCCCGGGGCATGAACTGTTCGTCCTTGCGGTCGTAGGGCACCGCCACCGTATCCGGCGGAAACTGGGCAATATTGTACGCGGTGTTCTCCATGCCCAGCGGTTCGAAGAAACGCTTCTGCATCAGCTCACGGTAGGACATGCCCGAGGTGTGCTCGACGATCAGGGCGCCGACGGTCGCCCCGATGTTGCTGTAGACGTAGGCTTCGCCGGGCATCCGCTTGTCGAAGTTCCCGCGCCTGCGATAGCGGCTGCCCCCTTTCGACAGATAGGAGGCGACCCAATCGACCATCTCGAACTTCGGGTCGCCGGAGGCATAGGAGCTCTCGAGGGTCGCCTCGTGATCGACGATCCCCGAGGTATGGGAGGCGACGTGGCGCACCTCGATACGCTCCCCCTTGACCCGCGGATTGTCGACGGTGAACGGCAACAGTTCATTGATGTCCTGATCGAGTCGCAGCCGTCCCTGTTCCTGCTCGCTCATCAATGCGGCGGCGATGAAGGTCTTGCTGACCGAGGCGAGCATGAACGGGGTGTCCGGGGTGATCTTGCGGCCCGTCGCCAGATCGGCGTAGCCGTAACCCTTGGACCAGATTGCGCCTTCGCGGCCGACCAGGGCCACGGCGAAGCCGGGAGCCAGACGCCGATCGAGGGCTTCGATCAGCGCCTTGTCCATGGTGGCGATGACATCCTGCTGCTTCTGCTCCCGGGTTCGCGTGTTTTGCTGTTCGCCGCCCGCGGCGCTCGGCTCCTCGGCCGTCACGGGACCGTTGAGCACGAAGAACAGAAGCAAGGGAATGGTCAGGACCGCCAGGGCCGGATGGACTCTCCACGGGGTCGTGCGAGGGTGAATGTTCGGCTGAGCCACAATCAGGCCTCCTTCTCTAGGCGGGTTTGGGGGCAAGGGATCGCCGATGGATATCGACGATGCGGCGAGCGAGGCGTTTGACGTCCCGGCTCTTCTCCGGGATCCACTCCGGGAAGGCATCGCACAGCACGAAGTACTGGAACTGGCGGCCGAGGGCGTTGATCTGAAAGCGGATCGATGCCTCGGGTAGATCGGGGTCGATGTCGCCGCTCTCGATACCCCAGGGAATCACCCGGCTATAGAACTCTTCGCTGTGCTCGAGGTACTTGGGATAGAGCCGCTTGAATGCGTGGGCATCCTGGGAGAAGACCACCCGGGCATACAGGGCGGCGTGTTGGGGCATCTGCTCCTTGAGCGCCAGCATGTTTAGCAAGGACGCCTCGATGAGGGCGAAGCAGTCCCGGGGGCGTTTGCGGCCGATCCAGGCCAGGAAGAACTCCCAGGCCTCGTCCAGGGCGGTCTGGCCCGTGTGGATGTAGAAATCCTCCTTGCCCTCGA
>CAZBZH010000666.1:0-2799 GCA_964496265.1 uncultured Acidobacteriota bacterium
CGAGGGCCGGGCGGTTCGTTTCGACTACCGGAGATTCCAGTGAGCCGCGGCCGGCTGGGCGCCATCGCGGTGGTGCTGCTGTTGCTGGCGGTGGCGGGGGTCGCCACGGCGCGGTTCGTGCCCGGCTACCTGGCCAAGCTCGGCGATCTGGCCGAGGCCCGCGGCGCGCTGGTCGAGGCGTATCCGGGGGAGGCGATCGCGCTCTCCCGCACCGGCGAGGAGGATGCCATCGTCCTCGTGGTCATCTGGATCAACTCTCAGCGGGCCGCCGACGCGCCGGACCGGGAAGGGTTGGCCCGGGAGATCGCCGGGAGGGCCTACGTTGCCTTCGCCGAGCGAGAGAAGGTCACGGCGGTGGATGTCGCCTTCCGGGTCGAGGACGACAAGGTGCTCTACGAGCGCTTCCGCGACGAGACCCACCGCTTCGCGGCGGCGGAACTGACCGCAGCCGCGTCGCCGGGGGAAGGGCGATGAGCGTGACCCCGCTGAGCGACGACGAGCGGGAGGAGCTGCGCCAGGCGCTGGTCGCCCTCGAGGCGGAGCTGCGGGAAATGCTCAACCTCTCCGCCGACGGGGCGAGGCCGGTGGAGCTGGACCAGCCGATCGGCCGCCTCAGCCGGATGGACGCCATGCAGCAGCAGAGCATGACCCGGGCCAATCGCCTCGAAGCGGAGAACCGGCTCAAGCGGGTCGAGTCCGCGCTGAGCCGGGTCGAGGCCGGAACCTACGGAGCCTGTCTGTCCTGCCGGGAGCCGGTGGCGTTCAAACGGCTGCAGGCCCAGCCCGACGCCCTGCTCTGCATCAACTGCCAGGGCGCCAAGGACCGCAGGTAGGCCTGCCCTGCCTGGCCCTGAGCGAAGTCGAAGGGAGCGAAGTCGAAGGGCTAGTCCCGGGTGGCGTGGGGTGGGCCGCCGGGTTCGACCTGGACCCCCAGCGAATCGGCGATGCGATTGACGAAGGCGAAGTAGGCGGTCACCAGCGACAGATCGAGAATGCCCCGGTCGTCCAGGCCCGCGACCTCCTTGAGCGGCTGCAGGTCCTCGCGGGTCATCTCCCAGGGGGTGCGGGTGACCTTGAGCGCCCAGTCCAGCAGCGCCCGCTCCCGGGGAGAGACTTCGATGCCGTCGGGATCGGCGGCGAGCCGCTCGACCAGTGCCGCGTCCTTTGTGATCTTACGGAGCCCCGCCCCGTGGTGGATCGTTCAGTAGTGGCAGTCGTTGGCCACGCTGACGGCTACCGCCACCATCTCCCGTTCCCGCCGGCTGAGCGGGCTCTTGCCGTACATGATCGTCTTGTACAGCTGCAGATGGTCGGCCAGGGACTGGGGGTGCAGGGAGTGGACGCCGAGGATGTTGTCCACCAGCTCGTCGCCGGGGGCGATCTCCTCGTAGAGCTCGGCGAGTTGGCCGTCGGCCTCGTCCTTGCCGATCATGCGGATCCAGGAGGACATGCGGCGAGCCCCTTTTCCCGGGGGCCCGGAGGCCCCGAAGTGGTAGCGGCGAGTGGATTTGAACCACTGACCTACGGGTTATGAGTCCGTCGCTCTAACCAACTGAGCTACGCCGCCACGGGGTTTGGGATCCGCGTACTCTAGACCGTCCCATCGGGAGGCGCAAGCGTCCCGACAGCCTGGCGCCCGGCGGCCTATAATGGGCGTCGATGACCGACCTTCGCATGTACCTGCAGAGCCGCCCCCGGCGCCTGCGCCGCTCTCCCGCCATCCGCGAGATGGTGCGGGAGACGCTGCTGCAGCCGGCGGATTTCATCTACCCGCTGTTCGTCTGCCCCGGCCGGGGTGTGCGGACCGAGATCGGCTCCATGCCGGGCAACTACCACCTCTCGGTGGACCGCCTGGTCGAGGAGGCCGCCGCCGCCTACGAGGAGGGGATCCGCGCGGTGATCCTGTTCGGCATCCCCGAACGCAAGGACGCCGAGGGCTCCGAGGCCTGGGACCCCGAGGCCGCGGTCCAGCAGGGGGTGCGGGCGCTGAAGAAGGAGGTGCCCGGTCTGCTGGTGATCACCGATGTCTGCCTCTGCGAGTACACCGACCACGGCCACTGCGGCGTGCTCGAACACCAGGAGGTGCAGAACGATCCGACCCTGGAGCTGCTGGCCCGCACGGCGCTGTCCCACGCCGAGGCCGGCGCCGACGTGGTCGCCCCCTCGGACATGATGGACGGCCGGGTCGGCGTGATCCGCGGCGCCCTGGACGACGCGGGCCACGACCAGACAATCCTGATGTCCTACGCCGCCAAGTACGCCTCGGCGTTCTACGGACCGTTCCGTGAGGCGGCGGGCTCGACCCCCCAGTTCGGCGACCGCAGCGGCTACCAGATGGACCCGGCCAACGGCGACGAGGCGCTGAAAGAGGTCGCGCTGGATCTCGACGAAGGCGCCGACATCGTGATGGTCAAACCGGCGATGGCGTATCTGGACATCGTCTCCCGGGTCAAGCAGACCTTCGAGGTGCCGGTGGCGGCCTACAACGTCAGCGGTGAGTTCTCGCTGCTGGCCGCCGGCGGCGAGAAGGGGTGGGTCGATCGGGACCGGCTGATGCTCGAGGTGCTGACCTGTATCAAGCGGGCCGGCGCCGACGTGATCCTGACCTACCACGCCCGCGAGGCGGCCCGGGCCCTGAGGCGCGGGTGAGCGGAAGCTCCGGCAGCCGCCGGACGACCCGAACCGGCCGCTCGCCCGTGAACAGGTAGCCCCTCTTGCTGTGCAGCAGCTCCCAGGGCAGCGCGAGTAGCTGCGCCGTGGCGCTGTTGGCAGCGATCCGGCGCGCCCGCTCCTCGTCGC
>CAZBZH010000667.1:0-2796 GCA_964496265.1 uncultured Acidobacteriota bacterium
GCCGTGGATGCGCAGTGTGTTCAGATTTCCCTGCAGGCCGATGGCCAGCACGATCCCGGCGCCGAGGGCGATCCCGAAGATCTTTTTCTTACTCGGACCGGCAGGCTGCATCACCGGGACGGCCGGCCGCACCACGGCGATGTTGCCCGCCGGCTGATCGACGCGGATGCGGAAGATATCCGCCTGGGTGATCAACGTGTTGAGCAGATCCCGGCGAAAACGCACCCGCTGACGCAGTCCGACATACTCGACGTAGAGGCGGCCGTAGGCCTCCTCGCCGATGCTGCCGGCAATCTCGTCCCGCAGCTCGTCGACCCGGGCCGACTGGGTTCGGATCTTCTCCACGAGGGTGCGGACCCCGTGATCCTCAGCGGTGAAGCCCAGCCTGCGCTGAGCCAGCTCCTCGCGGGCTCGATCCAGATGGGCGGTCAGCTCCCGGATCTGGCGCAGCTTGTCGGGAGCCTGGAGATCCGGGTCGATCAGGCGGTGCCGGTCGCTGAAGCCCTTCAACACCTCCTCCTCGGCAATCAGCCGGGTCTGGGCGGTCGCAACCGCCTGATCGAGGTAGCCCGCCTGCTGCTCCAGCAGCTGGGCCTCGATCGCCTTGCTGGCGCCCCGTAGCTCCTCGAGCATGGCATTGGCCAGATCCGAGGCCAGTTCCGGATCTCCGGCGGTAGCGGTAATGGTCAGCATCCCCTCCTCGGTGCCGCTGACCTTGAACATGCTGTCCAACCGTTTGAGGAGTTCGTCGGATCGATCGTTCTCCTTGATGCCCTCGTTCTCCAGCAACCGTTCGCGATACTGCGCCACCAGACGCTCGAGCACCGAGCGGGAGTGGACCAGAGCGAGATACAGATCGGTCTGAGGCGGAAGCATCAGAGAACCGGTATCGGCGCGCCGGGCGCCGGCGTCGGCCGTCTCCATCGATCCGGCGTCAACCGAGAGATCCAGATGGGGTTTCTCCCGGGGCAACAGCACGGCGACCGCGGATGCTCGATAGGTGGTCGGGGTTCGCAGGTACTGAACGATTCCCAGAGCCAGGGCGGCCAGGGGCACCAGCACCAGCACCTTGCGGTGCCGGGCGAGGCTTAGCAACAGATCGATCAACGGGAGCTGCCAGGTCATCCCCGGCGTCGACTGTCGGTTTGATTCGTTCATCTCGCGTTGACCCTTCAGATTGAGAGAACTCCGCTCTCGGCCTTCGGTGACGACCTCTCGCAATCCGATAGCTGCAAGCCACGTGCCCAGGGTTGCCGACACCGAAAACGCCGAAAACGCGCGCCCGCAGAGCGATTTCGGCGGCTACTTCGCCGCTGGGACGACTGGCACACCTCGTGCACTTACCCGGGGCGAACCTGCAAGGAGGACCCCGATGAAGATCGCCCTGTTCCACAACGAGTACACGATCCGCGGCGGAGAAGAACGCACCGTCGAGTTCCAGGCCCATGGCCTGACCAGGGCCGGACATCAGGTCCTGCGCTACGACGTGCGTAACCGGGATGTGTTCGACAAGCCGGCCGCCGGGATCGGCGCGGCCCTGCGCGCATCCTGGAACCGCAAGTCCTACAAACAGGTCCTGGACTTCCTGCACAAGCACCGGCCGGACGTCTCTCACGTGCACAACTGGTTCCCCCTGCTCAGCCCGTCGATCCACGCGGCCCACGCCGATCTGGGCATCCCGCTGGTTCAGTCGCTGCACAACTACCGGATGCGCTGCGCCGCCGGGACGCTGATGCGCGAGGGCAAACGATGCACCCTCTGCCTCGACGGAGATACCCGGCCAGCGGTGGAGAACCGTTGCTACCGTAACTCCAAGGTCCAGACCGCCGTCTGGGCGCGCACCATGGAGAAGGGCTGGAGCTCCGGTGCCTTCACCCAGACGGTCGACGCCTATGTCGCCCCCTCCCGCGTCGTCGCCGAAACCCACGAACGGATGGGCCTCCCGGCCGACCGGATCCATGTGATCCACCACGGCAGCGAAGATCCGCTGGAGCACTACGACTGGGCCAAGGAGGCGATGGCCTCTCAGGGCAAGGGAGGCGTCTTCGTCGGCCGGCTGGTTGCCGAGAAGGGACTCGACACCCTGCTCGAAGCCTGGGAGGGCATCGACGCCCCCTTGACGGTCGTCGGCACCGGCCCGGAGGAATACCGGTTGCGGGAACGCGCCGCGGCAATGCCCCAGGTGACCATGCTCGGTGAACTCCCCCGCACCGACGTGCTGCGGATGATGACCCAGGCTGCGTTCCTGGTGTTCCCCAGCGTCTGGGAAGAACCCTTCGGGCTCGGTGTGGTCGAGGCGATGGCCTGCTCCCGGCCGGTGATCGGATCCCGCATCGGCGCGATCCCCGAGATGATCTACGACGGCGTCAACGGCCGGCTGGTCCAACCCGGCGATGCGGCGGAGCTTCGCGCCGCGATCGGGCAACTGGTCTCCCGGCCGGAAGCCTGCAGACAGCTCGGCGCCAGCGCGCGTCGGGTCTACGAGGATCACTTCCGCCCCGGCAACAACCTCCACGCCCTGGTGACGCTCTACGAGAAGCTCCAGACTGACGCCATGGCGCTGGCGGGCTGATGCGACGGCTGCTCCTCTGCTCGGCCGCGGTTCCGTGGCCGAGCAAGCCGACCCTGGGCGCCTACCACGTGCGCCTGGCCGAGGCGTTGACCCGGTCCGGCACCGAGACCCGGCTGTTCAGCCCCGGAGTCACCCTGCCGCGGCTCGCCGGCCGGCTCAGTCAGAAAGCGGCCACCCATCTCCAGCGCCCGGTGCGGTACGAATTCGAGGGAGTGCAGGTCGAG
>CAZBZH010000668.1:0-2793 GCA_964496265.1 uncultured Acidobacteriota bacterium
TCTGCCAATCTGTCGCGGAGATGCCCCACCGGCCGATCTGCTCGACGCTGCCGTGCCGGGCGATCGAGGCGCCGAAGACCTTCCCCCGGTCGTTGTCCGGCGCCACCAGGTTCAGATCGGCGATGGCGCCGGCGGCGAAGACCTTGTCCTGCAGCTTGGACAGCAGCGGCCAGGTCACCGGCTCCCCCTTGAGCATCACCACGTCGCCGGCCTCGATCCCGCCCAACGAGTAGCTCAGCAGGTACTCAGCCCAGGTTTCCAGATCCTTCTCGGCAATCTCGACGCTCATCTCGACTCCTGCCGCCGGCGCGGGTGGGTTGGGAGCCGTCATGGTAGCCCTCCTTTTCTTCACCTGCCGGGGCTTTTGCCCGTAGCAGCCGATCGTGTAGACTCGTCGGGAAATCCCAGTTCTTGACCACCCCCATTGAGCGCCCCGGAGCGCGGAGTCTGACCATGCGTCCGAGATTCGACCGCTACGTGTCCGTCCTGCTTGTGGCCCTGATGCTGATGCCGGTGGCCGCCTTCGCCAAGAAGAAGCCGAAGCCGATCTCACTCGAGTTCGTGGAGATGGTGGAAGGCCGCCGTTTCGGCGTCTCGATGTTCAATCGGGCCTGGGAGTCCGACGAGAGCGACTGGGAGATCGAACTCGAATGGGACGAGAACGGCGAGCTGGGCATGCCGGTCATCGTCCGCGACGACGAGGATCCGGTCGAGGTCGAGCTGCCGCTCAAGCAGAAGCGCGCCACCATCGAGCTCTCGGGCATGAAGCGGGACGAGGCGGGGAACATCCTGGTCGCGGGGAACGTCGTATCCGACCTCAACCCGGTGCCCTGTATCTGGCTGCACCGGGTCGGCACGCCGCCCGATCAGTGGGAGCAGATTCCGCTTCGCACCAGCCTGATGGCCAAGGAAGGTCGTCGAAAGATGGACACGATCACCCAGGTGATGAGCTTCGAGCGGGATACCGAACTGTTGATCGTCGGGATCGTCACGCTCAACCGCCGCCTGAGCATGGCCAAGCTCGATGTGACGGTAAACCCCGCCGCTCCCTGAGCGGCGGCTCCCGGGTCGCGGCGAATAACTACTCCTTGAGCACCATGTCGATGCACATGACGGCGGCGATGATCAGCGGCCGCATCGGATCGTCCTTGGCCACCGTCGGGGCGATCTGCAGCATGTAGTTGTCGGCGCTGGTGAAGAACTCCTTCCCCAGCCCGCTCCACTTCTTGGAGACCTTGGCCATCTCCACGCCATCCTTCTGGAACTTGAACTCCCAGCCGGTCCACTTGCCCTGAAGCGTGCAGAGCGGCATGTCGCCGCTGTCCAGCACGTCGAACTTCCCGCCGATGGAGAACAGCTTCTGCTGGAACCCGCCCAGGCGTGTGCCCTGGGCGTCGACCACGTCGACCTTGGAGAGGACGATCGAGACGCCGCGCTTGACGCTCAGCACCGTCTCTCCCTCGGGGGTCTGGATGTTCAGGTCGAACGGAGTCATGCGCTTGTAGTCGGTGAAGCGCAACATCTTGGTAAACGGTCCCAGGTTCGGCTCGCGGCACTCGAGGATGATCTGCCCGGATTGCGGGTCGAGGATGTCGTAGTTGTTGGCCGCCTTGAACATGCCGACGTGTTCCTTGATCAGATAGAGATCCTGATACAAGGCCGAAGCAATGCTCTGCATGATGGCTCCCCAGTGAATCCCACGGAGAGCCGGGGATTCGGATCAGTCGAATACCCGCAAGAATAGATGGTCCACGGTTACCGAATCCAGGGTGAAGATGTCGAAGCCGAGGCCTTCGTCCTGGACCCGAATCAGAATGTCGCCGTCGAGGTCGTCGGCGATCTCCAGCACCCGCGGCGTATCGTCATCCGCCTGGGGTAGGTCGGGGAAGGGCAGCGGCTGCCAGGACGCACCGTTGGTCCGGGAGAAGGCCCAGTCCATCCGTTCGTTGAAGCGGAAGCCCTCGATGTGGAGCTCGACCCGGCTGCCGCCGGTGATGTTGAAGGTCCACTGGTGCTCGAGGAAGGAGTCGCCGCCGACCCGCACCTCGGTGATCTCCTGGTAGACATTGTCCGAGGCCTGGGTGTTGACGAAGGTGCCGACCACCGTTCCGTCGACGAAGATGTCGCTCTGGGCCAAGTAGTCGGTGAAGCTCGCCGGCGCGCAGGCGCCGGGGGCGGCGTTGATCCGGGGAGCCTCGCTGGAGTCGAAGCCCAGCGGGCCTAGGCCGCAGTCGGTGTTCTCGGCGCCGATCAGGTAGAAGAAGCCGTCCCCCACCGCCGGCACGTCGGTATCGCTGAAGGTCAGATCGGTAATCCCGTCGGCCAGGCAGTCGCCGTAGTCGCCGGGGGTGAGCCCCGAGAGGCTTCCCCGGGTGATGCCGTAGCTCGAGACACCGTCGCCGGCGCTCCAGCTCAGGTCGGAGGTGCTGCCGCTGCGGTTGACCAGCAGCCCCGGGACGTCGCTGGGCGTCCGTGCGGCGCTGTTGCTCGGGGCGCAGTCGCAGTCGTCACCCGCTCCGTCACCGTCGCTATCGATCTGGGCCGGGTTGCTCACATCGGGGCAGTTGTCGCAGAAGTCACCCAGGCCGTCGGCGTCGGCATCCCGCTGGGCGGCGTTGAACAGGTCAGGGCAGTTGTCCGACGCCGGTTCGGTGCCGTCATCGTCGTTGTCGGTGGGGTAGAGGTCGCAGGCGTCGCCGGCACCGTCGCTATCGAGGTCGCTCTGACTCGGGTTGGGGTCGAGCAGGCAGTTGTCGATGCAGGCGGCGATGCCGTCGGCGTCGCTATCGTCCA
>CAZBZH010000669.1:0-2792 GCA_964496265.1 uncultured Acidobacteriota bacterium
CGGGTCGTTCTTCAGCGCATCCCGGGCGCGCTTGATGTCGACCTCCTTGAGCGGGTGGGTCGGCAGCTTGTAGTCGATGATGTCCTGAGGAGTCACCCCGAGGAAGCGCGCGTTGGGCACGCAGAAGAAGCGGTTGATGTGCGCCGCGTTGCCCGACCCGACCTTGAGGGTGCGATAGATGTTGGAGACGCCGTAGGGATCGCAGTCGACGAAGGCGTAGACCGGCAGATTGCATTGCTCGGAGAGCCGCCGCACGAAGCGCCGGGTCGCCCGGGTCGGCACCCCGGCCATCGAGATCAGGATGCACTTGGACTTCTTCCAGAACTTGTGGCTCTGCAGGCGCTGGAACATGCCGCCGGTCTCGACACAGAGCACGAACTTGGCCTTGGTCTCGAAGGTCAACTGTTCGACCAGGGAGGGAATCGAGTAGGCTCCCGAGCCGAACCGGGTACAGTCGATCCGCTCGGTCTTGCCGGTCTCGAGGTCGGTGTCGTAGACGATCAGCTCCCCGGCCACCGCGCCCCCGTGCTCATCGGGGACGTAGCGCAACTGCTCGCGGCTGACCCCCTGCATCGAGAACATCGCCTCGACATCATCCATCACCGTGTCCGACTCGGTCTGCTCGTCGAACTTGGCATCCCCCCAGTTCTTGGACTGGTAGTAGGCGTCCCGCTTGGTGGCGAAGTCGTTGGTCTCGACCAGCTCCTTGGAGAGCGCCATCATCTTCAGGGTCTGGGCGAAGGTCTTGGCCGTGTTGACGGTCAGGGTGCGGGAGGACTTGCCCCGGCCGATCTCGAAATAGCCCTTCTTCGGGTCGTAGCGCACGTTGGACAGCGAGCGCACGGGGAAGACCACCTCGGGCTTGGACAGCTTGCCGATCTTCCCGGCGACGTTCCCGGCGACCCCCTCGATCGCCTTGATCGTCAGCTTGTCCGGCTTCTCCTTGTGTTGCTTGGGCGAACTCATCTGGATTCCCCGGCGCCGTGGCTACGGAACTACTCGTAGCGGCGCTTGGCGAAGAACATCATCAACCCGGCGATGGCGGCCAACGCCAGCAGCGCCACCCCCTGGGTCACCGGTTGCACCATGCCCTCGGGCAGCCCCCAGGTGGACACGGGCATGCCCTCGATCTTCTTGCCGCCGAGGACCAGCCAGGCGTAGGCCGCCAGCAGGACGCCGGTCAGGCCCTCTCCGCCGACCATGCCGGAGCCGACCAGCACCCCCTGCTCCCGGCGGCGCTCCGACTCTTCCTCGTCGACGTTGCGGGTCAGGAACCAGCGCACCAGGCCGCCGAGGAACACCGCCGCCATGGTGGAGAGCGGCAGGTAGACGCCGACGGCGAAGGCCAGGACCGGGAGGCGGAAGACCGCGACGACGGCGGCCAGCGCCGCTCCGATCAGGATCAGGTTCCAGGGCAGGTTGGCGTCGAGCACCCCGTCGACCACCAGCTTCATCAGCTGAGCCTGGGGCGCCGGCAACTCCGAACCGCCCAGGCCGCCGGTATCGGCGTTGCCCTGGTGCAGCACCTGGATGGCGAAGCAGACCACGCCCGCCGAGGTAATGACTCCGACCAGCTCACCGATCTGCTGAAAGCGGGGTGTCGCCCCGAGGATGAATCCGGTCTTGAGAGCCTGGGAGGTATCCCCGGCGATCGACGCCGCGATACAGACCGCCGTACCGACCATCAGCGCCGTCGCCTTGCCGGCGGCGTCGGTCCAGCCCATCAACACGAAGATGCCGCTGGTGCCCAGCAGGGTCGCGATGGTCATCCCCGAGGTCGGGTTGGAGGTCACCCCCACCAGGCCGACGATGCGCGAGGAGACGGTCACGAAGAAGAAGGCGAAAACCGCGATCAGCACCGCGGCCAACGCCTTGACCGCCACCTTGTCGATGAAGCCGAGCACGTTGGGCGCGAAGGTCAGGATCGCCAGCACGACGCCGAGGATCGCCAGCACCGTGGTCAACTTCAGATCGCGGGCGGTGCGCGGGACGTCGTTGCCGCCGGCGCCGGAACCGAGCTGCTTCACGCTGAGCCGGAAGGACTCGATCATCGTCGGGATCGACTTGACCAGGGTGATGAAGCCGGCCATGGCCACCGCGCCGGCGCCGATGTAACGCACGTAGCGGTTCCAGATCTGACCGGCGGACATGTCGCGGATCAGCAGTTCCGGTTCCGGGTAGTAGGGCACGTCGAGGCCGGAACCCCAGGCGTTGATCGCCGGGATGATCACCAGCGCGGAGAGCGCGCCGCCCCCGGCCATCACCGAGGCCACCCGAATGCCGAGGATGTAGCCGACGCCGATCAGCGCCGGCGAGACGCTGACCGCGATGGCGGCCTTCCACTTGAGCGGCAGGGCGAAGCTTCCGGCGACGAGCTGCGCCCCCTTGGTCAAGACCTTGAACAGCAGCCCGATGCCGATGCCCCAGAAGACGTTGTTGGCCTGCTTGCCGCCGCTCTCGGCGGCGACCAGCACCTCGGCGCAGGCCATGCCCTCGGGGTACGGCAGCTTTCCGTGCTCCCGCTGGATCAGATAGGCGCGCAACGGCACCATCGCCAGCACGCCGATCAGACCGCCGCACATGGCGAGCAGGGTCATCTGCGACCACTTGGGGTCCATGTTCCAGATGAACAGCGCCGGAATGGTGAACAGCACCCCCGAGGCCACCGACGAACTCGCCGAGCCGACGGTCTGGGACATGTTCAGCTCGAGGATGCTGTAGCGGGCGCCGAAAGCGCGCATCAGCTTGAACGCCACCACCGTCAACACCGCGACCGGGATCGAGGTGCTGAT
>CAZBZH010000670.1:0-2779 GCA_964496265.1 uncultured Acidobacteriota bacterium
ACGCCTACGTCGCGCCGTTCACGGCGACGGGTAAGAAGATCGATCTGTCCAAGGGGACCAAGTCGGTGCCGGTCAAGCAGGTCAGCAAACGCGCCGGCGAGCATCTGCACTGGTCGGGAGACAGTTCCAAGGTGCACTGGTCCCACGGCGCCATGCTGTTTACGCGTGAGCTCAAGGATGCGTTCAGTCATCTGGAAGGCGCACCCGAGGAACTGCCCGAGCCGGTTGCCGAGGGGCTCGATTTCGGCTTCGAGGTGGCCTCCGATACCCACGACGGCAAGATCGCCCTCAAGGGGGGCCGCATCGTCACCATGCGCGATGCCTGGAACACCCAAGAGGTGATCGAGAACGGTGTGGTGCTGGTCGAGGGCAAGCGGATCAAGGCGGTGGGCCAGGCCGGCGATGTCTCGATCCCGTCGGATTACCGGGTGGTCGACGTCAGCGGCCATACGGTGTTTCCGGGGCTGGTCGATGTCCACGCCCACGGCGCCATGTCCCGCAACGAGATCACCCCCGAGCAGAACTGGATGCAGTACAGCAACCTGGCCTTCGGGGTGACGACGATCCACGATCCGTCCAACGACACCTCGTCGATCTTCGCCGCTGCCGAGATGCAGCGGGCGGGCAAGCTGCTGGGGCCCCGGGTCTACTCCACCGGGACGATTCTCTACGGCGCCCACGTGCCCGGTTTTACCGCCAAGATCAACAGCTACGACGACGCCAGGTTCCACGTGCAGCGGCTCAAGGATCTGGGCGCGATCTCGGTCAAGAGCTACAACCAGCCCCGGCGGGACCAGCGCCAGCAGGTGATCAAGGCCGGGCGGGAGCTGGGCGTGATGGTGGTCCCCGAGGGGGGCGCCAAGTTCATGCACAACATGACCCACGTGATCGACGGCCACACCGGGCTGGAGCACGCGATCCCGATCGCCCGGGGCTACGACGATGTCGAACAGATGTGGTCCCAGACCGAGGTGGGCTACTCGCCGACTTTCGGGGTCTGCTACGGCGGGCTCTCCGGCGAGACCTACTGGTATGACCGCACCGACGTGTGGCGCAACAAGAAGCTGATGACCTTCAGCCCGCGGTTCATCGTCGAGCCCGCCTCGATGCGCCGCTCCAAGGCGCCGGACAGTCATTACAACCACTTCGCCGTGGCCAGCTTCGCCAAGGAGCTGAACAGCCAGGGGGTGCCGGTGCTGATCGGCGCCCACGGCCAGCGGGAAGGGCTCGCCGCCCATTGGGAGATGTGGATGATGCACCAGGGTGGCTTTACCCCCTGGGAGGCCTTCCGCGGCGCGACCATCGACGGTGCCTGGTACGTCGGACTCGATGGGGATATCGGCTCCATCGAGGTCGGCAAGCTGGCGGACATGGCGATCATCAAGGGCAATCCCCTCGAGACCATGCGCCAGTCGGAGTACGTGACCTACACCATGCTCAACGGCCGGCTCTACGACGCCTCGACCATGAACCAGATCGCTCCGGACCCGGTCGAGCGGGCCGAGTTCTTCTTCGAGCAGGAGGGGGGGGACACGATCCACCCGACGACCCAGGAGTGGATCGACACGATGAAGGTCCGCATGGGTTGGGTACACTAGGCGAAACGAGAAACCCGGAGCTTCAGATGGAATCGCAATGTCGCCTGGTAACCCGCCTGTTGGGATCGGTCGCCGCTGTTCTCGGAACCTTCCTGGTCGCAGGAGGAGACGTCTGGTCCGAGGAGGTGCGCTACAAGCTTTTCGAGCGTGAGGCCTTTGCCGTCGAGATACCGGACTGGCCGGTGGTGACCGACGAGGGGCGTCCCGACCTGGGCCAGTATCGGGTGGCGAGTACGTCCGGCGGCTACTTCGTGGAGGTCGTCTGGCGGGCGGAGGATCCGGCGGGGCTGGTCGAAGACGAGTTGCGTAGCGTGGTCCAGGCCGTGCTGAACACCGACCTGATCCAGGGGGAGATCGTCGACGAGGGACGAAGCGATGAGAAGCTCTGGTTCAAGGGCGCGGCGGCGGTTGCCCGTGACCGGATGAATCTCAGCTCGATCACTTGCCTGCGGACCGGCGTTACCGTGACCCTCGGGGTCTTCGGTGTGGAGCAAAAGACGGTTCAGGACATTCATGAGCGGGCCTTTGACTCTCTGGCCTGTCGTGGCGATGACCCGGCGGCGTTCAACGTGCAGCTGATGGCGACAACGAGCTTCGGGGAAGAGTTCGGCTACTACCGCGAGGGGGAACTGGTGCTTCTGACCGACGCGCCAGGCCGCACCTTTGTGGTTCTCGAATCGACATCCCAGGCGGTTCAGTTGGTTCCTCAGCAGCCGGATTTCCTGGCCGGAATCTTCGGCAACCTGTTGGAGTCGGAGATCGAGTTGCTGGGGCGGCCCACCCCTCAGGAGTCGACCAAGGGAGAGAGCCAGGTGGTGGTCCGCGGGAACAAGGTGCCGGCGGCGGAGCCGATCGTCTTCGGTGCGCTGGATTGCCCGGACAGTTCGGGCGGTTACCTGATTCTCGCCTGGGACAGCGGCGGCAACACCGGCCACAAGGGACTGACCCAGTTGATTCGCAACATCAACTGCCCCGGAAGCGGCAACCCGGACTACGATCAACTCGAGACCGCTTGCGCCGTCGGTGCCGAGATGTTCTGCCCTTGAGTTCGTATCAGCGTCAGCTCAGCGTCTGACGCGCATACGCTCGATTTGTAGATCCGCGCGAAACCTCCATCGATAGGATTCGTTAAGGAATGTGGGGATGCCGGCAGGCTGCCGCATTCGATCCCCGGAGGGTCT
>CAZBZH010000671.1:0-2774 GCA_964496265.1 uncultured Acidobacteriota bacterium
GTTCCTTCGATCTCGGAGCCGTAGTTTCCGCTAGGCGGATGGTCGATCCATATCTCATCTGGACCGAGGCCATCGCCTTCAACGTCATTCCCGCCGCGATCTCGCTTTGGGTCCGAATCCGGACGGGAGAAACGGTCGTCGAGCGTGGTCGCTATGGATGTCGCGACCAGAGACGCGGGGAAAGTACTCGGCTGCGGATCGGGGATACCGTCTGAGTCGTTGTCTAGGAAACCCCATTCGCTGAAGCAGCCGCACCCTGTCACGCCGCTGGCCTCCCGGCACCAACCTATGCGGAATCGGTGCTTCTTTCCGGGGCGAAGTCCTGTGATGCCGTACGTCACCGACGTCTCGCCTGGATTCGGTTCTGTCGCGCGTTCGACTATGTCTCTGGAGTCGTGATTCCAAAGCTCTTTCCAAACCCCAGGCGAGAATTCGTCGTCAAGCCATTCCGCTCCGATTCGAACAAACTCATATGTACCGGGCGAGGCGAATGATAGAGCCGTCAACTCCAGCTCTTGAGTGAGACTTGGGCTCAGTGTCGAGAGGACTGGTTTCGGTGGCACCGAGCAGGGCACTGAAGGAATCGGATTACAGCCTTGAATCACTTGAATATTGGCTGGTGGGTCGGGGTAGGCGGCAAGCAAGTCAAAGGGGATAGGTTGACTCGGGATGCAGGTGACGTCGGCCTGTGCCATGCAGGGACCTGTAAAGATCACAGCAGAAAAGGCAAGGCAGCAAGGCAGCAAGGCGGCCGAATTGGCTCATTTCAGGTCCTCCATGCGGTTTGACCGGAACCTACGGCCAATCCTGGACCTTCGTCAATGAAAAAGGCACCCCACTCCTTAAGCCCTGGCCATCTTCCGCAGCACCGTGTGCAGGATGCCGCCGTTGCGGTAGTACTCGACTTCCACCGGCGTATCGATCCGCACCAGCACGTCGAAGCTGACCTCGGAGCCGTCGGCCTTCTTCGCGGTCACCGTCAGCGTTTGCCGCGGCTTCACGTCGTCGGTCACCGGGATCTCGAAGCTCTCCTCGCCGGTCAGGCCCAGGGAGTCGGCGTCCTTGCCGTTCTCGAAGGTCACGGGCAGCACGCCCATGCCGACCAGGTTCGAGCGGTGGATCCGTTCGAAGCTCTTGGCGATGACCGCCTTGACGTTGAGCAGGAAGGTGCCCTTGGCCGCCCAGTCGCGGCTGGAGCCCATGCCGTAGTCGATGCCGGCCAGCACCACCAGCGGGGTGTTGGCCTGCTTGTAGTTCTGCACGGCGTCGTAGATGTAGCGCACCGGCGCGTCGCCGGCGCCGGTGGTGGGGCAACCGTCAGGCAGGGGGCTGAAGCCGTCTTGCGCGGGAAGGCCGGTGAAGTCGACGGTGAAGCCCCCCTCGGTTCCCGGCGCGAGCTGGTTCTTGACGCGGATGTTGGCGAAGGTCGCCCGGGTCATCACCCGGTCGTTGCCGCGCCGCGCGCCCAGCGAGTTGTAGAGATGCCGCTCGACGCCGTTGGCGTCGAGGTAGTTGGCCGCCGGCGTGCCGACCTTGATCGGCCCGGCCGGGGAGATGTGGTCGGTGGTCACCGAGTCGCCCAGCTTGGCCAGCACCCGGGCGCCGGCAATCGGCTGGATGCTCGAGGAGTCGGCGGCCAGGCCGACGAAGAACGGCGGCTCCTGCACGTAGGTCGACTTCTCGTCCCAGGTGTAGAGCTTGCCTTCGGGGTTCTTGACCGCCTGCCACTCTTCGCTGCCGGCGAAGACGTCGGCGTACTGCTCCTGGAAGTCCTCGCGGGTCACGCAGGAGCTGACCAGTTCCTGGACCTCGGCCTCGCTGGGCCAGATGTCCTTGAGGAAGACGTCGTTGCCGTCTTGATCCTTGCCCAGGGAATCGTTCTGCAGGTCGATGTCCACGGTGCCGGCGATGGCGTAGGCCACCACCAGCGGCGGGCTGGCCAGGTAGTTGGCCTTGATGTCCGGGCTGACCCGGCCCTCGAAGTTGCGGTTGCCCGAGAGCACCGAACAGGCGGTCAGTCCGTTCTCGTGAATCGCCTGGGAGATCTCGCTGGGCAGGGGGCCGGAGTTGCCGATACAGGTGGTGCAGCCGTAGCCCACCAGATGGAAGCCCAGGGCTTCCAGATCGGGCCACAGCCTGGCCTTCTCGTAGTATTCGGTCACCACCTTGGAGCCTGGCGCCATCGAGGTCTTGACCCACGGCTTGCGGGTCAGCCCCTTGGCCGCCGCCTTGCGCGCCACCAGACCCGCGGCGAGCATCACTTCCGGGTTCGAGGTGTTGGTGCAGCTGGTGATCGCCGCGATGCAGACATGGCCGTCGCGCAGCTCGAAGCTCTCGCCGGCCATGGTCACCGTCGCGGTCTTGGGCTCGACGGCCACGGCGGCGCCGCCGCCTCCACCGCCGCCGCTCATGGTCTCGAGGGTCCTCTCCCACGCCGGCTGCATGTCGCTGAGGTTGATCCGGTCCTGGGGACGCTTCGGTCCGGCCAGCGCCGGCTCGACCGTCGCGAGATCCAGTTCCAGCGTTGTGGTGTACTCGATCGGATCGGCGTCGTTGCGCCAGAAGTGGTTTTCCTTGCAGTACTGCTCGACGGTGGCGATCAGCTTCTCGTCGCGGCCGCTGAGGTGCATGTACTTGAGGGTCTCGCCGTCGATGGGGAAGAAGCCCATGGTCGCGCCGTACTCCGGCGCCATGTTGGCGATGGTCGCCCGGTTGGCCAGCGGCATCTCGTCGAGGCCGTCGCCGAAGAACTCGACGAACTTGCCGACCACCCC
>CAZBZH010000672.1:0-2767 GCA_964496265.1 uncultured Acidobacteriota bacterium
AGAACCAGGGCGGAAACCGCGGCCGCAAGAATGATGGCGTTTCTCAGTTTGAACATGTATTCCCCCGGCCGTCGTTTCGCCTGGCGATGGACGGCCTGTCCCCCGTAGCCTTGGCGAAGGGGGAGCCTGTCCCCCGTAGCCTTGGCGAAGGGGGATACTGGGGGAGGTACGGGAGGATTACGGCACCGCAACCGCCGATCCCGCGGCGGCAGCGGGGGTTTCCGCACTCGCGGTGATATCGTGTCCGGCCACACAGGAGGCGATCCATGTCCGGCGATCGAAGCAACTGGGAAGACAAGGTGCGCCGCGCTCTGGAACGGGCGCCGGAACGCCGCGAGCGTTTCGAGACCACCTCGCATGAAGTGGACCCGCTCTACACCGCGGAGAACCTGGAAAGCCACGACCCCGGGCGGGATCTCGGCTACCCGGGGCTGTACCCGTTCACCCGGGGCGTGCAGCCGACCATGTACCGCAGCCGCTTCTGGACCATGCGTCAGTACGCCGGCTTCGGCACCGCCGAGGCGACCAACGAGCGCTACCGCTACCTGCTGGAGCAGGGGCAGACCGGGCTTTCGGTTGCCTTCGACCTGCCGACCCAGATGGGCTACGACTCCGACCACGCGATGGCCGAGGGAGAGGTCGGCAAGTCCGGCGTCGCCATCTCGTCGCTGGCCGATATGGAAGTGCTGCTCGACGGCATTCCGTTGGACAAGGTCTCGACGTCGATGACGATCAACTCGACGGCGCCGGTGCTGTTGGCGCTCTATGTCGCGGTGGCGCGCAAACAGGGGGTTGATCCTGCCGTGCTCTCGGGCACGGTGCAGAACGATCTGCTCAAGGAGTACATCGCTCGCGGCACCTACATCTACCCACCGGAACCGTCGATCCGCCTGATCGTCGACATCATGGACTACTGCAACGCCAACCTGCCCCGCTGGAACACGATCTCGATCTCCGGCTACCACATGCGCGAGGCGGGTTCGACGGCGGTGCAGGAGGTCGCCTTCACCCTGGCCAACGCCATCGCCTACACCGAGGCGGCGCTGGCCCGCGGTCTTCCCTTCGAACGTTTCGGCGGCCGGCTGTCCTTCTTCTTTAACGGCCATTCCAACTTCTTCGAAGAGGCGGCCAAGTTCCGGGCGGCGCGCCGGCTGTGGGCGCGTATCTGCCGCGAACGGTTCAAGGTCGAGCGGGACGATCTCTGTCGCCTGCGCTTCCACACCCAAACCGCCGGCTCGACCCTCACAGCGCAACAGCCCCAGGTCAACCTGGTGCGCACCGCGCTCGAAGCGCTCTCCGCCGTGCTCGGCGGCACCCAGTCGCTGCATACCAACTCGATGGACGAGGCGCTGGGCCTACCCTCGGAAGAGGCGGCGTTGTTGGCGCTGCGCACCCAGCAGGTGATCGCCTACGAATCCGGTGTCGCCGATACCGTCGATCCGTTGGCCGGGTCCTACTACGTCGAGTCGTTGACCGACAAGATCGAGCAGGGCGCCCGGGAGTACATCGAGAAGATCGACGAGCTCGGCGGTGCCGTGCGCGCCATCGACCTCGGCTTCCAGCAGCGTGAGATCCACGACGCGGCCTACCAGTACCAGAAGCGGGTCGAGAGCGGCGATGCCGTGGTCGTCGGCGTCAACCGTTTCACCTCGGGAGAAGGGGCCAAGCCGGAACTGTTCCGCGTCGACGAGGCGCTCTATCGCACCCGCAGCGAGCGGTTGGCCGCGCTGCGCGAGCGCCGGGATGCGGCGGCGGTGGACGCGGCGCTGAGCGCGCTGGAACAGGGCGCCCAGGGCGATGCCAACCTGATGCCGCTGATCCTCGACGCGGTCGAGGCCTACGCCACGCTGGGTGAGATCTCCGACCGTCTGCGGCAGGTCTTCGGCACCTATCGGGAGTCCTTCGCGGTCTGAGGCGACCGCCTGGATCGCCGGACAGGTGTCCGAAAACGAACAGCCGCCGTCACAACACGGTAAACGGTCGGTTTTGACCGATGGACGGAGCGCGAAGAGGGGCCGGCGCAGCCTATACTAGGGCGCCATGGGCGTTCTGCTGCAGATCCGCGATCTAAGGGTGCACTACGACGGTCCCCGGGGACCGGTGCGCGCCGTCGACGGCGTGTCCCTCGATGTGCAGCGCGGTGAGACCTACGCCCTGGTCGGCGAGTCCGGTTGCGGCAAGACCGCCACCGCGCTCTCCGTCGCGCGCCTGGTGGAACCCGGCCGCATCGTCGGCGGGTCGATTCACTTCGACGGCCAAAACCTGCTCGAGCTGACCGAGAAGCAGATGTGCGGGATCCGCGGTGCGCGTATCGGCATGGTTTTCCAGGAAGCGGCCGCGGCGCTCAATCCGGTGATGCGCATCGGCAGTCAGGTGTCCGAGTCGTTGCGCCTGCACCAGGGGCTCAGCCGTCAGGAGGGGATGACGCGGGCGATCGAACTGCTGGGCCTGGTAGCGCTCCCCGATCCCGAGCGTCAGGCCCGGGCCTACCCCCACGAACTCTCGGGTGGGATGAAGCAGCGTGTGATGCTGGCCATCGCCCTCAGCTGCAAGCCGGACCTGGTGATCGCCGACGAACCGACCACCGCCCTCGACGTCACCGTCCAGGCGCAGATCCTGGAACTGCTGCGCCGGCTCAAGCAGGAGCTGTCGCTGACGATCCTGCTGATCACCCACGACCTGGGGGTCGTGGCCGAGAATGCCGACCGGGTCGGCGTGATGTACGCCGGCAAGCTGGCCGAGGAGGCTCCGGTCCGCGAGCTGTTCG
>CAZBZH010000673.1:0-2765 GCA_964496265.1 uncultured Acidobacteriota bacterium
CGCCGCCGCCACCACCGTGGCCGTGGCGCTGGCCGCCGGAATGATCGCCCAGGTGCTGGCCCGCCACCTCAAGCTGCCGGGCATCGTCCTGCTGCTGGGCTTCGGCGTGCTGCTCGGCCCCGACGTGGCCGACCTGGTCCACCCTCAGGAGCTCAAGGGCGCGCTGCAGGTCCTGGTCGGGTTCGCCGTCGCCGTGATCCTGTTCGAAGGCGGCATGAACCTCGACATCCGGCGCCTGCGCCGGGAGGCGGTCACGATCCGCCGCCTGTTGACATGGGGCGTCCTGATCACCGCCGTCGGCGCCACCCTCGCGGTCAAGTATCTGATGCAGTGGGACTGGATGATGTCGGTGCTGTTCGGCACCCTGGTCATCGTCACCGGGCCCACGGTGATCACTCCCCTGCTGCGCCGGATCAAGGTCAAGCACCGGGTCGAAACGGTGCTCGAGGCCGAAGGGGTGCTGATCGATCCGATCGGCGCGATCATCGCCGTGGTAGCGCTGCAGGTCGCGGTCAGCCCCCAGGACTTCCTGATGAGTCCGGTGCAGGTCATGATGCGGCTGCTCGCCGGACTGGTGCTGGGGCTCGCCGGCGGTTACGGCCTCGGCCTGCTGCTGCGCAACAAGAAGTGGGTGCCGGCGGGACTCGAGAACGTCTTCTCGCTGTCGCTGGTGCTGGCGCTGTTCCACGTCAGCAACGAGGTGCTGGAAGAGAGCGGCATCATGACCGTCACCGCCGCGGGCGTGGTGTTCGGCAACATGCGCACCCGGGTCCAGCGAGAACTCCAGGAGTTCAAGGAACAGCTGACGGTGATGTTCATCGGCATGCTGTTCGTGCTGCTGGCCGCCGACGTGCGCCTGGCCGAAGTCCAGGCGCTGGGCTGGCCGGGGGTCGCCACCGTCGCCGTGCTGATGCTGGTGGTGCGGCCGATCAACATCCTGGCCTGCACCTGGGGCACCGACCTGACCTGGCGGGAGAAGACCTTCCTCTCGTGGCTCTCTCCCCGGGGTGTGGTGGCCGCGGCGGTCGCCTCGCTGTTTGCCCAGGAGGTCACCCGCTTCGGCATCGAGGGCGGAGACGCCTTGCGCGCCCTGGTGTTCATGGTCATCGCGGTCACCGTGGTGCTCCAGGGCCTGACCGGCGGTCTGCTGGCCTCGCTGTTGGGCCTCAAGCGGGCGGTCCAGACCGGTTTCGTGATCCTGGGCGCCAACGAACTGGGCCACGGGCTGGGCCGGGTGCTGCGGGACTGCGGGCAGAAGGTCAGCTTCATCGACAGCAGCCCGGCGGCCTGCAAGGTGGTCGCCGAGGACGGCTTCAAGGTGACCTACGGCAACGCCATCGAGGAGCGCACGCTGCAGCGGGCGCGCCTCGGCGATCAGGCGGTGTTCGTGGCGGTCACGCCCAACGAAGAGGTCAACCTGCTGGTCAGCCGGGTCGCCGCCGAGGAGTTCCACGTCGCCGAGATCCGGGTCGCCTCCCGCCGCGACCAGCTCGCCGTCGGCGCCGAGCGGATTCACCGGGACGAGGCCCACGTGCTGTTCGGCCGGCCCCGGGACCTGGAACTGTGGGCCCTGCGCATGCGCCGGGAGCTGGCCACGGTGGTCCCCTTCCGCCTCGCCGAGAACCGCCCCGACGACGAGAACCCCTTCGACATGCCGGAAGGCCTGCTGCTCCCCATGGTGCGCATGCGCAAGGACCGGGCGACCCTGGTCCACAGCGGCACCGAGTTCCGCAAAGGGGACGTCGTGTTTTTCTCGGTCTTCGGCGAGAGGCGCGACGAAGCGGATGCATGGCTCGGCGAGCGCGGTTGGCAGCCCGCTGCGGACGCTGCGTCCAGCTAAACCGGCCGCCGGCCCGCCATTTTCGACCCTGAGGAACAATGCCGTTCGCGCTCCCGTTAAGCTACGGGTAAGTTAAATAGTGCTAGGAGCGTGTCGATGAAGTGGTCCGTGCGGCTGGCGACAATCTCGGGGATCGGCGTGTACGTCCACGTGACGTTCGTGCTGCTGCTCGCCTGGATTGCCTTCGTCAACCTCGCCGGCGGCGGCACCATCGGCGGCACGGTCCTCTCTCTCGGCTTCGTCCTGGCGATCTTCGCCTGCGTGCTGTTCCACGAGTTCGGCCACGCGTTGATGGCGCGCCGCTTCGGCGTGGCCACCCGGGACATCACCCTGCTTCCGATCGGTGGACTGGCGCGGCTGGAGCGGATGCCCGACGAACCGCGCCAGGAACTGTGGGTCGCCCTGGCGGGCCCCGCGGTCAACCTCTTCCTCGCCGCCGCCTTCGCGCTGTTGCTGCTGATCAGCGGCGAGGCGCCCTTCAGCGGCAGCCTGGTCGACGGCAGCCTGATGCAGCGGCTGGTCACCGCCAACCTGGCCATCTTCGCCTTCAACCTGATTCCCGCCTTCCCGATGGACGGCGGCCGTATCCTGCGCGCGCTGCTGGCCAGCGGCGGCAGCTACGTGCGCGCCACCCGGATCGCCGCCGGAGTGGGCAAGGGCATGGCGCTGCTGCTGGGCATCGCCGGCCTGGTCCTGGTCAACCCGGTGCTGGTGTTCATCGCGCTGTTCGTCTGGATCGGCGCGGCCCAGGAAACCGGCGCCGCCCAGGTGCGGGAAGCGATGGCCGGCATCCCGGTGGGCCGGGTGATGCAGACCGAGTTCGAGACCCTCGCCCCCGGCGACACCCTGCGGCACGCCCTGGAACGATCGCTGCGCGGCTCTCAGCAGGACTACCCGGTCGTCGACGACGGCGAAGTGGTGGGCA
>CAZBZH010000674.1:0-1017 GCA_964496265.1 uncultured Acidobacteriota bacterium
CTACAAGGGCGCGACCTTCAACCTGGCCCACTCCCTGGACCAGATGCTGCACATGCGGCCGCGCAATCGCTTCGAGGATCTCGAAGGGGTCTACCTGGTCGGCGGCGGCACCCATCCGGGAAGCGGCTTGCCGGTCATCTTCGAATCGGCGAAGATCAGTTCGGAACTACTGAGCCAGGATCTCGGCGTGGCCAGCTACCGTGACCCGGTCACCGCTGCGCCCGAAGCGCCGGAACTCGCTCCCGCCCGTTCGGTGGCCAACGCCCGATGATCGAACCGGTCTCCATCGAGTCGATGAGCCGCAAGGCATTCGACGACATGATCCGCTCGGCGCGCGCCGCCGGCAGGCGGTGGAGACGGGATTCGATTGCCCAGCGGCTTCGGGTCATCGAACGGCTGCGCCACCGCATCGCCGAGGAGGCCGAGACCCTGGCGGCCAGCGTGGATCGCCGGCCGGTGCCCGAGACGCTGACCGCCGAGGTGCTGCCGCTGGCCGATGCCTGCAAGTTCCTCGAGCGGCGGGCTCCGGGGCTGCTCGCGCCACGGACGGAACGTCGCGGACGGCCCGCCTGGCTCGCCGGCACCCGCCTCGAAATCCTGCGGGAACCGATGGGCCTCGTGCTGATCCTCGCGCCGTCCAACTACCCGCTGTTCCTTCCCGGTGTGCAGTTGCTTCAGGCGTTGACCGCCGGGAACTGCGTGCTGGTCAAACCGGCTCCGGGGTGTTCGGCGCCGATGCGTCTGCTGGCGGAATGGCTGGCCGATGCCGGCCTGCCTCCCGGCACCCTGACGATCCTCGATGAGTCGGTCGAGGCCGGCGAGGCGGCGATCGAGGCCGGCGTGGACAAGGTCTTGCTGACCGGGTCCCTGGCCACCGGGCTGGACGTGCTCAACCGGCTGGCCGATTCGGTCACGCCGGCGACGATGGAACTGTCCGGCTGCGACGCCGTCTTCGTGCGCAAGGACGCGGACCTGACCTTGACCGCGCGCTCCCTCGCCTTCGCCCTCAGACTCAAC
>CAZBZH010000674.1:1038-2763 GCA_964496265.1 uncultured Acidobacteriota bacterium
GGATGTTCGTGCATCAGGACATCCACCAGGCGATGGTCGAGCAGCTGGCGGCGGAGATCCGCGGTTCGGAACGGGTCGGAATCCCCGCGCAGACCGCCGGCGAGTTGCGGAGCTGGCTCTCCGACGCGGAACGGGACGGCGCACGGATCGTCTGCGGCGGGATCGACGATGAGGACTCGATGGCGCCGACGATCGTCGACGGCGTGCCGGTCGGCTCTCCCCTGCTCGCCGCCGACCTGATGCTGCCGTTGCTCTCGGTCATCCCGGTGCAGGGAGACGAGCAGGCGCTGATTCGCGACGCCGAATGCCCCTACGCGCTGGGCGCCACGGTGTTCGGCCAAGAGGCCGGTGCCCGGGCGCTGGCCCAGCGGATTCGTGCCGGTGTGGTCGTGATCAACGACGCCGTGGTGCCCACCGCCGACCCCCGGCTGCCCTTCGGCGGCAGCGGGCTGAGCGGTTTCGGCGTGACCCGCGGAGCCGAGGGGCTACTGGAACTGACCCGGCCCAAGGCGGTCAGCACCCGAAGCGGGCGGGGACGTCCGCATCTGGATCCGCCGGTCGGCGACGAGACAAGACTTTTCAGCGCGTACGCCCGGGCTGCCCACGGCAGCCCCGGCATGCGCGTTCGTGGATGGATCGAGCTTCTGAAGACCGTGATCGCCCGGGCGGGTCGCAAGTGAGGGAAACGATGACGAATCGAGATGAACGAGTTGCAGTGATCGGTGGTGGACTGGGAGGCCTCGCGGCCGCCTGCACCCTGGCCGCCCGGGGCTACCGGGTGACCTTGCTGGAGAAGAACCCCTGGTTCGGCGGCAAGGCGGCGGTGCTGGAAGAAGACGGCTTCCGCTTCGACATGGGGCCGACGATCCTGACCGTCCCGCGGGTGCTCGAACGCATCTTCGGCGAGTCCGGCCGCGACCTGCACCGGGAGCTGGATCTGATCCGCCTCGATCCCCAGTGGCGCTGTTTCTTCGAAGACGGCTCGGTGCTGGACCTGCACGAGCACATCGAGAAGATGACCGGCGAACTCCAGCACTACGCCGGTGAGCAGGTCGCCGACGGTTACAAGCGCTTCATCGAGCTCTCCGAGCGGCTCCATGGAATTTCCGAGAAGTTCTTCTTCTGGAAGTCGGTCGAGGACTTCAAGGACACGATGAACTTCCGCGGCAGCCTGAGCCTGTCGACCCTGAGCGACGTGGCCGCCCTGCGTATGGGACGCACCGTCGCCGGAACGATCCGCTCGCGGATCGGCGACGACCGGGTCGCCCAGATGCTGGACCACTTCACCCAGTACGTCGGTTCCTCGCCCTACAACTCGCCGGCGGTGCTCTGCAGCATCGCCCACATGCAGACCGAAGGGGGCGTCTGGTACCCCCGCGGCGGCACCCGCGCGGTGCCGGTGGCGTTAGCCAAGCTGGCCACCGAACTGGGCGTGGAGATGCGCCACTCCACCGGTGTCGACCGGATCGAAACCCGGAACGGCCGGACCACCGGCGTGGTCACGCACCGGGGCGAGACCATTCCCGTCTCCGCGGTCGTTTCCAACATGGACACGGTGCGGACCCACAAGGAGCTGATCAACGGCGACGTCGGTACCCGTTTCATGGGCCGGCGCAAGTATGAACCGGCCTGTTCCGGAGTCGTGCTCTACCTGGGACTCAAGCAGGGCTACGATCACCTGCTGCACCACAACTTCGTCTTCTCCGAGGATCCCGAGGCGGAGTT
>CAZBZH010000675.1:0-2758 GCA_964496265.1 uncultured Acidobacteriota bacterium
GCTCGAGCGGCGGGAGCTGCGCGGCGAGTTGTTCCACGGCGGGCTGAACAGCCGGGCCCGGGGCCGGCTGCTCGACGCGTTCCGGCGCGACCCCGAGTTCCGCGTGCTGTTCTCCACCGACGCCGGCGGCCAGGGGCTCAACCTGCAGGAGTCCGCCTCGGTGGTCGTGCATCTGGAGGTGCCGTGGAACCCGGCGGTGCTGGAGCAGCGGGTCGGTCGCGTGCATCGCATGGGCCAGCGGGAGAGTGTGCAGGTGCTGCACTTCGTCACCCGGGACGCCATCGAGGAGCGGGTCCGTCAGGTGGTCGAGAGCAAGCGGCAGTTGTTCGAGGGACTGCTGGTCGAGGAGGCGGACCACGTGGTGTTCGAGAACGCCGGCGACACCTTCGTCGAGCGTTTGCGGGAGTTGATCGATTCGGATTCCTCGCCGTCGACCGATCCGCCCCCTGCCGAACCGGGACCGTCCCTCGACGCCCCGGCTGAAGCCTGAGCCGAACGCCTCCGCCGCAAAGCTCAGCCGGCTACCAGAGCTCGAACTCCCGGGTCAGGGTCACGCCGAAGCGCTGCTCAACCTCCCGCTCGACCCGTTCCACCAGCGCCAGCACCTGGGCCGAGGTCCCTCCGCCGGTATTGACGAAGAAGTTGGCGTGCTTGTCCGAGACCTCGATCGCCCCTTCCCGGGTGCCCTTCAGCCCGGCCGCGTCGATCAACCGGCCGGCGTAGTCGCCGGGGGGCTGGATGAACACCGAGCCGCAGGAGGGGAGTTCGGTAGGCTGGTTGGCCTTGCGGGATGCGGCGAAGCCGTCCAGCCGCGCCTGGATCTCGTCGGCGTCGCCGGGCGTCAGTTTCAGCGTCGCCGCCAGCACGATGCCCGGCTCCCGGTGGAAGCGGCTGTTGCGGTAGGCGAACGCGCAGTCGTCGTGGGGGATCTGCCGCCGGGTCCCGCCGGCGTCGACGAAGTCGACGAAGCTGATGTGGTTGCCGATCTCGAACTCGTGCCAGCCGGCGTTCATCACCACCGCGCCGCCGACGGTTCCGGGAATGCCCGCGCCGAATTCGATGCCGGCCAGCCCCCGCCGCGCCGCCTGGTTCGCCAGAGCGGGAAACAGCGCCCCGGCACCCGCGGTCACCTCGTCTCCGTCCCAGCGGACCGCGTCGAGGGTCTTGCGGATCCGCAGCACCAGCCCGCGCACCCCCTCGTCTCGAACCAGCAGGTTGGACCCGTTGCCCAGAACACGCCAGGGCAGGTCCCGCTCGGCGGCCCACCCCAGGGCGATCACCAGATCTTCCGGGCTCCGCGGCTCGGCCAGCAGCTCCGCCGGTCCGCCGATCTTCCAGGTGGTGAAGGGGGCCAGCGGACACTCCGCGTGGAGCGCGCCCTTGAATCCGGCGTCGGCGAGGGATCGGGCCGGCTCGCTCAAGAGGACCCCACGGTCAACACGATCTTGCCGAAGTTGGCGTTGTTCTCCATCCGCCGGTGAGCCTCGGCCGCCTCGTGGAGCGGCAGCTCGCTGTCGACCACCGCGCTGAGGCGCCCCTCCGCAAGCAGCGGCAACATCTGCCTGGCGAAGCGCCGCACCAGATCCATCCGCTGCTCCAGCGGCCGGGTGCGCAGCACCGTGCCGACGACACTGGCCCGGCGAGCGAGCAGCTGCCCCAGGTGCACCTCCGCCCGGGCCCCTCCCAGGAGGCCGACGACCACGATGCGTCCCAGTTCGGCCAGCACCGACATGTTCAGTTCCCAGGCCGCCGCACCGATGCTGTCCAGCACCACGTCGATCCCCTGGGGACCGGCGGCGATCTGCAATTCCTGGGCGATCTGCGGGTGGGTCGGGTCGAGCACGCTGCCCGCCCCCATCTGCTGCAGCCGTCGCCGCTTGTCCTCACTTCGGGACAGCGCCACAACCCGGGCGCCCGAGACCAGGCCGATCTGCAGGGCGGCGGTGCCGACGCCGGACCCGGCGGCGTGAATCAGCAGGCTCTCCCCGGGCACCAGCCGGCCCCGGTCCAGCAGGGCGTCGAAGGCGGTCAAGAAAGCCTCGGGGACGGCGGCCGCCTCGGACCAGGAAAGGCAGGGGGGAACTTCCAGGCAGAGCCGCTCGTGAAGCACGACCCGCTCGGCGTGACCGCCCCCGCCGACGATGCCCATCACCCGGTCACCGGGGCGCAGGGTCCTCACCCGTTCGCCGCAGCTCTCGACCTCGCCGGCGAATTCCAGACCGGGAATATCGGCCGGCTCGCCGGCCGGTGCCGGATAAAGGCCTCGCCGCTGCAACAAATCCGCACGGTTCATCGCGGATGCGCGCACACGAACGCGAACCTCTTCAGGGCCGGGAGAGGGCTCCGGAACGTCGAGAAAAGCCAGTTTCTCCGGACCGCCGGCACCCGTGATCACCACTGCTTTCATCGCCGGCGAGGATGCCACACGGCCTCGGCGCTGTCATGACTTCACAGACATTTCAACCGGGAAGCAGATATGGCACAATGCGCGCGCAGGGTCCTTACCGTATAGAAACACTGTCAACTCGGGCGAACGCCTCCGTGGGGAGGGGTCCGCAAGCACTGGGGGCTTCCCGTGAGCGAAGAAAACAAGCCGCACAACTCCGATCCGCAACCTTCTCCGCCTGCGACGGCTTCCGACGCACCTGCCACCGATGCGCCCGCTGAAGCGCCTCCGGTGGAGGCGACTCCGGACACCCCTGCAGAGACTTCCGGCGCCGAAGCTCCGGCCGAACCTTCGGTGACGGCCGAGCCTGCT
>CAZBZH010000676.1:0-2757 GCA_964496265.1 uncultured Acidobacteriota bacterium
CCGATCTGGTGTTCGAGGGGGACTGGCACGATCGTTTCGTCGCGGCCAATCCGGAGATGGAGATCGTCACCGGGTGCGATGGGGTGGCGTTTCAGCACCACGATCCCCACGTCTGGGTTTCGCCCCGGGCGGCGGCCACCCTGGCCCGGCGCAGTGGGGACGCCCTGATGCGGGCCATGCCGCAACATGCCGATGAGTTCACGGGCAATCTCGAAGCCCTGCTCGACGAGATCGAGCAGCTCGACCGGGAGCTCGAGGCCAAACTCCAGCCCTACCGCGGCCGGCGCTTTCTGGTGTTTCATCCCGCCTGGGGGTACCTGGCCGAACGTTACGGCCTGATCCAGACCGCCATCGAGGAAGGGGAGAAGGAGCCGAGCCCCAAACAGCTCGCGGAGCTGGTGGAGTTGGCGCGCAGCGAACAATTACGCACGGTATTCGTACAGCCTCAGATGGTCGAGCACAGCGCGCGGGTGGTGGCCCAGGACATCGGCGGTGAGGTGGTCGCCATCGACCCGCTGGCCCGGGACTGGAGCGAGAACCTGCCCCAGGTCGTCGACCGCCTGATCGAGTCCTTCTAGGAGCCCGCGCAGCCTTGTTTGCCCTCAGCCAGATCGAGCACCGCTACGACGGTCAGGCGGTGCTGCAGCTCGACTCCCTCGAGGCGCAGCAGGGGGAACACTTGCTGGTGCTGGGGTTGTCGGGCAGCGGCAAGACGACCCTGCTCCACATCCTGGGCGCGCTGCTGCGGCCGAGCGCCGGCAAGGTGGAGATCGCCGGCCGGGATCTGCTCTCCATCGGCGCCGGCGAGATCGATCGTTTCCGCGGCAGCAACATCGGCATCGTCTTCCAGCAGATGCACCTGCTCTCGACCCTGACGGTGAAGCAGAACCTGATGCTGGCCCGCTACATGGCCGGCATGCCCCAGGACGGCGCCGTGGCCGACGCGGTGCTGGCGCGGCTCGACCTGCGGGACAAGGCGGGGCGTTACCCGAGCGAACTCTCGGTGGGTGAACAGCAGCGGGTGACCCTGGCCCGGGCGGTGATCAACGAGCCGAAGCTGATCCTGGCCGACGAGCCCACCGCCAGCCTCGACGACGTGCGCAGCGCCCAGGTGCTGGACCTGCTGTTCGGCCAGGCCGAGACCTGCGGGGCGACCCTGGTGGTGGCGACCCACGACAAACGGGTCAAGGAACGCTTCGAGCGGCGAGTGGAGCTGGGATGAACCTCGCCGAACTCAGCTTCTCGTACATCCGGCGCCGACCGCTGGAAACCCTGCTCAACACGCTGCTGCTGGCGCTGGGGGTGGCGACCATCGTGGTGCTGTTGCTGTTCGGCTATCAGTTCCGCCAGAACCTGGAACGCAACTCCGGCGGGGTCAACGTGGTGATCGGCGCCAAGGGCAGCCCGATCCAGCTGATCCTCTCGGCGGTTTACCACATGGACACGCCCACCGGAAACATCCCGCTGGAGGAAGCGGAGAAGATCCGCGAGATGCACGGCGTGATCACCTCGGTGCCGATGGCGCTGGGGGACAGCTACCGCGGCTTCCGGGTCGTCGGTACCGAACCGGGCTACGCCGATCTCTACGGCGCCGAGCTGGCGCAGGGCAGCTTCTGGGACGGCATCGAGCAGATCGTTCTCGGCTCCCGGGTGGCCAGGGAAACCGGCCTGGGGATCGGCGATGAGATCGTCAGCGCCCACGGTCTCCACGGCGAGGGAGACCATCACGATCACAACCACATGCGTGTCGTCGGCATCCTCGAGCCGACCGGCAGCGTGATCGACCGGGTGCTGTTGACCTCGGTGGAAACGGTCTGGGCGGTCCACGAGAAGCCCGAGGAGAAGAAGCCGAAGATCCAGCTCAAGCCCGGCACCAAGATGCCCAAGATGAAGGCTCCCGGCCGGGAGCTGACGGCGCTGCTGATCGCCGATTCCCCGCTGGCCGCCGCCATGCTGCCCCCCTACGTCAACGGCAACACCTCGATGCAGGCCGCCTCGCCGGCGACGGAAACGGTGCGGATGTTCTCGCTCCTCGGCGTCGGGCTTGACGCGATCCGGGCCTTCGGCGGCATCCTGATCCTCTCGGCGGCGCTCAGCCTGTTCATCTCGCTGTACAACGCCCTGCGCGCCCGGCGCTACGACCTGGCGATCATGCGCACCCTGGGCGCTTCCCGCACCCGGCTGATGATCCACGTCTTGCTCGAGGGCCTGTTGCTGGCCCTGGCGGGGACCCTGCTCGGCCTGGCCCTGGGGCATCTGGCGACCCAGATCCTCGGTGGCTGGACCCGGGAAGCCCAGCAAATGGAGCTGACCGGCTTCCTCTGGGTGCCCCGGGAGCTGTGGCTGCTGCTGCTGGCGCCGGCGGTGGGGGTGGTGGCGGCGCTGATCCCGGCGATCCAGGCCTATCGCACCGATATTGCGCGAACCCTGACCCGAGGTTAAGGTTCGGGTACCCCGTTCAAGGAGGTACCCGGATGTCCCGAGCCGTTTCCCTGCTGCTGACCCTCTGCCTGCTCTGCGCGGCGGCGCCCGCCGTCGCCGAGGACAAGGTCGCCTGGGAATCGCTGACCTCGGTGCAGTGGGTGCCGGTCGGCGAGGGGGGCGATGAGTACGAGATCGCCTGGCCCGACGAGGCGATGGCGCTCAAGGACACCATCGTCACCATCACCGGGTTCATGTTCCCGCTGGACGAGGCCTCGGAGAACCAGAGCCACTTCCTGTTGACCCCTTGGCTCGTCGGATGGCCAGCGAGCCCGA
>CAZBZH010000677.1:0-2755 GCA_964496265.1 uncultured Acidobacteriota bacterium
CAACGAGCAGAAGATGCAGGACGTGCTCGCCGCCGACTTCCCCAACGTCACCGTGATCCAGGTGCGCCAGGTGCTGGACCGCATCGTCGAGGTCCTGGGGCAGGCCGGGCTGGGGGTGCAGCTGCTCGGCGCCTTCACGGTGATCGCCGGCATTCTGATTCTCGGCGGCGTGGTCAGCGCCGGAACCATCCGGCGCGGCCGCGAGGTGGCACTGCTGAAGGCGATCGGCATGACCCGTTCGGGCGTGGTCTCGGTCTATACCGTGGAGTACGGCCTGATCGGCCTGGTCGCGGGAGCGATCGGGGCGCTGGGGGGCACGTTGCTCTCCTGGGCGATCCTGGTCTACTGGATGAACGTCCCCTGGACCTGGGCCACTCCGGCTCCCTGGATCGCCGTGGTCGGCACGGTGGTGCTGGCGGTGGCCGCCGGGATCGGCGCCAGTCTGCGGGCGCTGGGACGGCGCCCCGTCGAGGTGCTGCGAGAGAGCTGACGCGGCGATTCGCCGGGTTCCTTCCCGACGCCTTCCCGACTAGACTTGCCCGGATACCAACTGGGCGAGTCGCGCCTTCGGTTGGCTCGCGGGACGGCACGACGTGAAACGCTCTCTCAAACTTGCGCTGCTCATCGCGATCTTCACGACCCTGGTCTCCTGCAGGTTCGTCAGCTGCAGCGGGCTCAAGGTAGGCGGGGCCCAGGTCGGCAACCAGATCGAACCGGGCGAGATCGAGCGGATCGAAGCGCTGACCCGGCAGACCATCGCGGCCATGCGCAAGGAGACGCCCGACGAACTTATGGCGCTGTTCGATCCGGGCACCCTGGACGTAAAGGGCGTACGCCAGAACCTCCGGCAGTTCTACCCGCACTACCGGGCCGCCGTATCCCACATGGAATCCGACGAGGACTACGAGACCTTTCAGATCTACCGCTTCTCGAACGTGGGAGTCGGAGGGCTGGTCACGACGGCCCGGGCCAACGACCCGGAGCCCCACTTCCTGACGGCCAATCTGGGCTCGAGGTCCGGTGCGGCGCATATCGTTCGCCTGCCGCGGCAGATGCCGTCGGCCGAGAACTCGCTCAGCCTGGTCTGGATCGAGAAAGAGGATCAGCTTCAACTCCGCTACGTGCACGTCGGCCCCTACCTCATCGGCGGAAAGAGCGGCCCCGAATGGTACGAGGCCGCCGAGGCCGGAAAGCGCAGGGGTCCTGTGCTTGCAACCTGGTGGCGCTACTTCGCGGCGGACAAGACCTACACCCTGATGCCCGACCTGAAGTTCGACACCCTGAACGACTTCGTCGCATCCAGAGACGCCTTTCGCAAGGAGATCGAAACGCAGTGGACGTTCCCGATCCCGGCGAGGGAACTGCCCAACGACGTGGTGGTGTACGGCTTCGATATGTTCACCGGCGATGAGTTGCTCGTTCCCGTCGTGCGCTTCGCCTCGAGCCTGCCGCTGGCGGACGAGGAGGCCCATCAAGCACAGGCGGAGGAGTTCCTCGCGTGGCTCGAGAAGGAGTTCGGCGGCTTCTGCTCCGCGGACACCGAGGCGATTCACCTGTTCGCCTTCGAAGAGTTGCCCCTCGACAAGAACCGCAAGTATCCCAATCGGGGCATCCGGCTGGATTGCCCCGGATTCGGCGGAACGGCCGATCCATCCGACGACCAGGAGTCGCCATGATCTTCACTAGCCCTCACGCCGAACTCGACATTCCCGCGGGTCCGCTGACCCCCTTCGTGCTGCAGCACGCCGAACGACTCGCCGGGGAACCGGCGCTGGTCGACGGCCCCTCCGGCCGAACGATCACCTACGGCGAACTGGCCGGCGCGATCCGGTCCCTGGCCGGCGGGCTGGCCGCCCGCGGTTTCGGCAAGGGGGATGTCCTGGCGATCATGGCCCCCAACATCCCCGAGTACGCGGTGGTGTTCCACGGCACCGCCTGGATGGGAGGCGTGATCACCACCGTCAACCCGACCTACACCGCCGACGAGGTGCGCCATCAACTGAAGGACGCCGGCGCAAAGCTGCTGGTCACCGTGTCCCCCTTCCTCGAAACCGCCCGGGAAGCGGCCAAGGGCACCGGCGTCGAGCAGGTCCTGACTATCGACCCCAGCGACGCGCCGCAACTGACCGAACTGTTCGGCGCTCCGCTGGCCGAGCACGCCCCGGTCGATCCCGATGACCCCGTGGCGCTGCCCTACTCCTCGGGCACCACCGGCCTGTCCAAGGGGGTGATGCTCAGCCACCGCAACCTGATCGCCAACCTGCTGCAGGTCGGCGACGTCCTGCCCATCGCCGAGGGAGAGAACGTCGTCTCCTTCCTCCCGTTCTTTCACATCTACGGCATGCAGGTGCTGATGAACGGCGCGCTGTGGCAAGGGGGCAAGGCGCGGACCATGCCCCGCTTCGACCTGGAGCTGTTCCTCAGGCTGACCCAGGATCACCGCAGCCCGCGGGCCTTCGTCGTGCCGCCGGTGGTGCTGGCCCTGGCCAAGCATCCGCTGGTCGACAAGTTCGACCTGTCGGCGCTGGAGGTGATGATCTCGGGCGCCGCGCCGTTGGGTGCGGGCCTGGCCGGAGAGGTCAGCAAGCGGCTCGACTGCGAGGTCCTGCAGGGCTTCGGCATGACCGAGCTCTCGCCGGTAACTCACTTCTCACTCCAGGGCCAGGTCAAGCTGGGCACCATCGGCTTCCTGCTGGCCAACACCGAGGCGCGGGCCGTCGATCCGTGCAGCGGCGCGGACCTGGGCAAGGAGGCG
>CAZBZH010000678.1:0-2749 GCA_964496265.1 uncultured Acidobacteriota bacterium
CCCCACTTTTCCTCGAGCATCTTAACCAACTGAGCGGCTTCCATCACGGTCAACTCGCTCAGGTTATCGGCAATCGCCTCCAAGTCCGCCATGTCCCGTATCCTCCGTCGGATCCGCGAGCCCCGAACGTCTCGCGGGGAATCCTCGCAAACCATTGAATTGCAAATATTTACTAAACAGCTTCCAAGTCGGGGGCAGGCACCCCCGGCGGGCCGAAGCCCGGAATGCCACTACTCCGCGGCACCCTCCTGTTTTTCGCGATTCGCATCGATCGCCCGGGCGATCTGACCTCCCGGCGTGTTCATCAGGCGCACCAGCGTCGTGGCCGGGGTGTTGAGCAGCCCCACCAGCTTGGCCCGCAGCTCGGGCAGCCCCGGCATGGTGGCCAGGGTCTTGACGCCCTCCTGATCGAGGACCTCCTTCGAGTCGACAACACCGGCGACCAACTCGAACGTCGGATGATCCTTGGCGAACTGGGAGACCACCTTCGCCAGGCCGACCGGATCCTCGGGGTGGCGAGCCACCGCGCAGGGACCGGTGAACTTGTCCGCGACGTGCTCCAGGGCAGTGCCCTGAGCGGCGCGCTTGGAGAGCCGGTTCTGCAGCACCTGGTAGGTGCCGCCCGCCTCGCGCACCTTCTTGCGGAGTTCGTTGACCTCGTTCACCGTCAGCTTGCTGAAGGACGCGAGAATCACGTGGGGCGTCTGGCTGAACGACTCGTTCAGCGCCTCGACGTGTTTGACTTTGTCAGCGCGGAGCATCCTTCACCTCACAGCTGCGCTTCGACGAAGGCCGGGTCGATGTGGACCCCCGGCCCCATGGTCGAGGCGATATAGATCGAGCGAACGTACTTGCCCTTGGCGGCGGAAGGCTTGGCGCGGACCACCGCGCTGACCAACGCCTCGGCGTTTTCCAGCAGCTTGCCGTCATCGAAGGACAGCTTGCCCACGGCGGCGTGGATGATCGCGGTCTTGTCGACCCGGAACTCCACCTTACCCGCCTTGATATCCTTGACCGCGGCGGCGACGTCGAAGGTCACCGTGCCGGTCTTCGGGTTCGGCATCAGGCCCCGGGGACCGAGCACCCGGCCGAGCTTACCCACGTGACGCATCATGTCCGGCGTCGCGACGACCGCGTCGAAGTCCATCCAGCCACCCTGGATCTTCGCCACGAGATCTTCGGCACCCGCGGCGTCGGCCCCGGCCTCTTCGGCTTCCTTGGCCTTGTCGCCGGCGGCGATGACCACCACCCGGCTCGATTTGCCGGTGCCGTTGGGCAGCACCACCGTCCCGCGAACCATCTGATCGGCGTGCTTGGGGTTGACCCCGAGCCGCATGCAGATCTCCAGGGACTCGTCGAACTTGGCAAACGACGCGTCGCGGACCGCGGCGATCGCCTCGGTCAGCTCGTAAGGCCGATCTTCGATCTTGGCCTTGGCTTCGTTGAATTTTTTCCCGTGCTTCGGCATCGCTTGCTCCTAGACGACCTCGAGGCCCATCGACTTGGCGCTGCCCTCGATAATCTTCATCGCACCTTCGATATCGTTGGCGTTGAGGTCGGGCATCTTGGTCTTGGCGATCTCTTCGACCTGAGCCTTGGTGACCTTGCCGCACTTCTCACGGTTCGGCAGTCCCGAACCCTTCTGCAGCCCCGCCGCCTTCATCAGCAGCGTCGACGCCGGCGGCGTCTTGGTGATGAAGGAATAGGAGTGGTCCTGATAGACGGTGATCACCACCGGCGTCAGCAGCCCCTCCCCCTTGGCGGTCTTTGCGTTGAACGCCTTACAGAAGTCCATGATGTTGAGGCCGTGCTGACCCAACGCCGGACCCACCGGAGGCGCAGGCGTCGCCTTGCCTGCCGGGATGTGCAGCTTGATATAACCCGTGATCTTCTTCGCCATGCCGTCCTCTCAACGGACCAGAGCCGCTCGGGCTCCCGTCAGACCTTTTCCACCTGCAGGAACTCGAGCTCGACCGGAGTGGCCCGGCCGAAAATCGTCACCATCACCTTCAGGGTCGAACGGTCCTGGTTGACCTCTTCGACACTTCCGGTGAAGTTGCTGAACGGGCCGTCGGCGATACGCACCGTCTCTCCGACCCGGAACTCCATCTTCGGCTTCGGCTTCGTCGCCGCCACCGATACCTGGTTCACGATCCGGTCGACCTCGCTCTCGCTGAGCGGCACCGGATTGTTCCCCGTTCCAACGAACCCCGTGACCTTCGGCGTGTTCTTCACCACGTGCCAGGCCTCGTCGGACATCTCCATCTTGACCAGCACGTAACCGGGGAAGAACTTTCGGGTCGAACGGCGCTTCTTGCCGTCGCGAACCTCGACCACCTCTTCCGAGGGGATCAGGATCTCCTCGATCACGTCGGTCATTCCCATGGCATCGGCGCGCTGGCGCAGGCTCTCCTTCACCTTGGCCTCGAAACCCGAGTAGGTGTGGACGATGAACCACTGCTTGTCCGGCATGCTCGCCTCTAGTGCCATGAATTCTGGCTCTCCCGGTTAAACGCGCATCCTCAGAAGTTACTGAGGATCCACTCCATGCCCCGGCTCAGGACCTGGTCCACGACGAACAGGAACAGCGCGCAGATGAAGACGGTCACGATCACGACGATGGTCGTGCCGGTGACCTCCTTCTGGCTGGGCCAGGTCGTCTTCTTCAGCTCGACCCACGTGGCGGAGACGAACTGTTTGAAACGCTGGATCGATTCGGTCATGGTCCCGCCGGTCCTCCCCGGAAACG
>CAZBZH010000679.1:0-2748 GCA_964496265.1 uncultured Acidobacteriota bacterium
AAGAAGGGTCGCCGCTCGGTGGACGACTACGTCGAGCAGACCGCCCTGGCCAACCCTCACGCCACGATCTTCTACTACCCGCCCAAGGGGGAGGCGGTGCAGTACCCCCGGGTCTCGCCGGAGCTGCCCAAGGAGGCGCTGGAGATCAAGCCCCATCCCTACGGGGTCGAGCTGGGCATCCTGATGCGGATGATGAAGGAGACCCAGGGCAAGCATCTGCGCAGCGCGCTACAGCAGGACTTCAGCCGGGTCAGCGGCGCCGTGGCCGACCGGATCATCGAGGAAGCCAGGCTCTCACCCAAGGCGCGGCCCAAGAGCCTCAACGCCAACCAGCTCGAAGCGCTGTTCAAGGCGATCCCCAAGGTCAAGGTGCTGGCGCCGCCGACGGCGTGCCTGTCACCGATCGGCGAGGAGCTGCTGGCCCGGGGCCTGGACACGCGGATCCCCTCGGACTTCTTCACCGCGGTCACCCGGCCGCCGGCGGTCTACCGGGGCAACCCGTTCCAGATCGAGGTCGGCCTGGTCTACGGCGGCGAACAACCCGCTGACGAGCTGGTCACCCTCTACCGCTTCGCCAACCGGGTGCCGCTGCAGTACCAGCAGTCCGCCTGCGCCATCAGCAAGTCGGTCCTGGGCACCGACTGGAAGAAGTACGGCCTGCAGCAGTCCCGGGGCGCGCTGCCCACGGCGCCGATGTCGGTGGTGGTGCACATCGCCTCGGTCTGGGTGCCGTTCACGTCGGAATCCAAGGAGGCGGTGGCCTCCTACCCGGAGATCATCAAGGAGATCCGGCTGGCGCTCCAGGAGGCCGGCCGCCGGCTGGCGACCTTCGTGCGCAAGCGGCGGCGGGAAGCGGACGAACTGAAGAAGCGCGCCTACATCGAACGCTACATCCCCCACATCGGCGACGCCCTGGGGGACATCCTCGGCTTCTCCGAGCGCAAGAAAGCCAATACCGTTTCCAACCTGAAGACGATCCTCGAACGCAGCCGCAAGATGGGCTGAGCGGCCCGGAGCCGCGGACCTGCCGGCGACGACCGGCGGCCCAGGGAGACAGACCGTGATCGAACTGATCTGCACCAGGACCTGAAGCACCTGTCGCAAGGCGGTCGCCTTGCTCGACGACCACGGGATCGAGTACCGCTACCGGGAGTACCGCAAGGAACCGCTCTCGGCGACGGAGATCCGCTCGGTTCTGAAGAAGCTGGGCCTCAAGGTCCACGATGTACTGCGCAAGAACGACAAGGCGTTCAAGGAGCTGGGACTCCAGGGGGACGAGCCTGCCTCGAAGCTGATCCCGCTGATGGCCGAGCACCCGACGCTGCTGCAACGCCCGATCGGAGTGGCCGGCAACAAGGCGGTGATCGGGCGTCCGCCGGACAACCTGCTCGACCTGAAGTAGACGCGGCGCTCACGCCGCCGCCGAACGGGCAGATGGAACGGACCGGGCGCTACTCCCCGGCCAATGCCCTGAGTACCTCCCGGGCATGCTCGTTGTCCGGGTCCATCTCCAGCGCCTTCGCGTAGTTCAGCGCGGCCAGCTCGTCGTTGCCCTGCTCCAGGTAGGCCTCGCCCAGGCTGTCGTAGCCATTGGCCACGTCCGGGTAGAGCGCGACGTTGAGCGCCAGGATCTCCACCGCCCGCTCGTACTCGTCCCGGCCCATCAGGTAGTAGCCGAAGTCATTCAACGGATCGGGCGAGTAGGCGTAGGACGCGTCCTGCTCGTCGATCACCCGCCGGTAGAACGCCGCGGCCGGTTCGATGCCCCGTTCCCGGTAGAGCGGCGCGAACTCGGCGAGAATCGGCCGCTTGACCTCGGGCAAATCCTGTCCGAGCAGAATCGCCGTCAGACCCTGACGCAACAGCCCGGTGGGACAGCGGCTGTAGTTGGACACCACCGCGAAGCCGCTGTTGCTGTCGGGGAGCAGCATCAGGTAGCTGCGGAAACCGTCGTCTCCCCCGCTGTGCGCGACCGTCCGCTGCCCTTCCACCTCGCCGATGAACCAGCTCAGCCCCACATGCCGCCGCCCCCACTCGGGGCCGGGCTTCCACAGTTCGTCGAACGCCGCCTCGGACAGAATCCGCCGGCCGTCGAGCTCCCCGCGGTTGAGGTTGGCCTGGATCCAGCGGGCGATCTCCGGCGGATTGGAGTTGAGGGTCGAACTCGGCGCGTGGCGCCGGTTGTAGGGGTAGTGCCCCAGGGCCACCGGCTCGTAGTCCCAGCCGTGCCCGGTCGTGCGCCGTTCCGCGGCGATCTCCGGATAGAAGAACGTGCTGTGGGTCATGCCCAGCGGCTCGAGAATCCGCGACTCCATGAAGTCCTCGAAGCTCTGTCCGCTGACCTTGGCGATCAGGTCGCCGAGGGTGTCGAACGCCCGGTTGCTGTAGCGCGCCTGGGCGCCGGGCGGGCCGATCAGGCTTTCGCCGACCAACTCTCGCACGTACTTCTCCGCCTCCCCCTCTCCGCTCTGCGGGTTGCGCCAGTCGTAGTCCGAGACGTCGGGCATCCCCGAGGTGTGGTTGAGCATCTGGCGAACGGTGATCTCGGCGGCGGCCGCATCCTGCAGCTTGAAGTAGGGCAAATGGGCGACCACGGTGTCGTCGAGCCCCAGCTTGCCCTCCTCGACGAGCTGCATGATCGCCGTGGCGACGAAGGGCTTGGACACCGAGGCGAAGTGCAGCAGGTGTCCGGTTTCGAGAGGCTCGCCGCTTTCGATGTCGGCAACGCCCCGGGTGGCGCTGTAGACC
>CAZBZH010000680.1:0-2739 GCA_964496265.1 uncultured Acidobacteriota bacterium
TTGGTCTGTAGACTGTCTGGCTTCACGTTGGCTGGTTTGAAAGTTTGGACGAACCCACCCCGATTCCGGCCTCAAATCCCGCTCCGCGGGCGGCCGGAATATCCCCTCCGAGGAGGGGAACTTTCCCGAGGTCAAGCGTTCGTTCGCCGTGCTGCGCTGCAACCAATGTTCGAGCGCGCCCTGCGTCACGATCTGTCCGGTCAAGGCGCTGCACAAGCGGGATGACGGCATCGTCGACATCGACCCCGCCGCCTGCATCGGCTGCAAGGCCTGCATGCAGGGTTGCCCCTACGATGCGCTCTACATCAACGAGGACAAGGGCACGGCCGAGAAGTGCCACTTCTGCGCCCACCGCACCGAGGTCGGCCTGGCGCCGGCGTGCGCGGTGGTCTGTCCCACCGAGGCGATCATTCCCGGGGACTTCCACGATCCGCGCAGTCCGGTCTCCCGCATGGGCCAGGATCACGAACTGACCGCTCGCAAGACCGAGGCGGGGACCGGGCCCAACGTGCTCTACCGGGAGGCGGCGCCCGCGGGCCTGGTGCCTCTCGATACCAACGCCGCCGGCGGCTACCTGTGGTCCAACCCGATGCCCTGGCTCGACATGGACGCCGAGCGCTTCAACGCGCTGCAGCAGGAGGCGGAGCAACATTCCGACGCCCGCACGACCTATGACGTCGACCACCGGCCCTGGTGGGGCTGGAAGGTGTCGGCGTACCTGGTGACCAAGGCGCTGTCCGCCGGTGCGTTCCTGATGATGGCGATCCTGCAGTTCGCCGCCCCGGCCGGCGCCGACCGGATGGTCTTCGGCGCCTCGATCCTGCTGCCCTTCGCCGGACTGTTCTTCCTGGCGGTGACCGGAGCGCTGCTGATCGCCGATCTGCGCAAACCGGCACGCTTTCTCTACATCCTGTTGCGACCGAACTGGAGTTCGTGGCTGGTTCGCGGCACCCTGGTGATCAGCGGATACGGCGCGGTCCTGTTGCTCTGGCTGCTGCACCTGGCCGGCGGGGGAGTCGGGGTCGGTAGTGCGGCGACCGGGCGGGATCCGGCGGGCCTGGCGATCCTGGTCACCGGGTTCCTGTTCGCGGCGTTGACCGCGGGCTACACCGGTTGGCTGTTCGGGCAGGCCAAGGGACGGGTGCTCTGGATGCGCCGCGGGCTGTGGCTGCACCTGATCGTTCAGGCGTTGATCGCCGGCTCGGCCATGACGTTGATCCTCGGCCCGCTGTTCCTCTACACCACCCGGCATTCGATGGGCGTGACCTCGGCGACCCTGCTGGTCGGCCTGGTGCTGCACGCCCTGTTCGTCGTGCTCGAGCCCAAGCTCAGCCCGAAGAACCGGGAGCGGGAGTACGAGCGGGCCTCGGAACTGATCCTGTCGGGACCCTACGCCCGCCGGCACCGCTGGGTCGGACTGTTCGTCGGCGTGGTGCTGCCGGCGCTGTTGCTGTTGCCCCCCTTCCCGCTCTGCTGGCTGCTGGCCGGCGTGCTCGCGCTGGTGGGGCTCTACGCCGAGAAGGACATCCTGGTTCGCGCCGGTCAGGCGCTGGCCATCAGCTAGGCGGAACCCGTGAGCGAACACGATTCGAGCCGAGGACGGCAGTCTCCCTGGGATCTCAGCGTCGGTCCGCCGCCTGAATCCTGGGATGACTGGGTCGAACTGGATCCCAAGGAGTGGCCCAGGAAGCTGGAGCGGCACTACCGCTGTGTGCCGACGATCTGCTTCAACTGCGAGTCCGCCTGCGGGCTTCTGGCCTTCGTCGACAAGCGCAACGGCGAGATCGTCAAGTTCGAGGGCAACCCGGTTCATCCGGGAAGCCGCGGCCGCACCTGCGCCAAGGGGCCGGCGACGATCAACCAGGTCAAGGACCCCGACCGGATCCTCAAGCCGCTCAAGCGCAACGGCCCCCGGGGTTCGGGGAAGTTCGTCGAGACCAGCTGGGAGGAGGCCCTCGAGGATATCGGCGGCCGCATCCGCGAGGCGATCAACTCCGGGCGTCACGACGAGGTGATGTACCACGTCGGCCGTCCCGGCGACGATCACTTCATCCCGCGGCTGCTCAACGCCTGGGGCGTCGACGGCCACAACTCCCACACCACCGTGTGCAGCGCCTCGGCGCGGACCGGCTTCGCCTTCTGGTGCGGCGCCGACCGCCCGTCGCCGGACTACTCCTGCACCAAGTTCGCGCTGCTGCTCTCGTCCCACCTTGAGACCGGTCACTACTTCAACCCCCACGCCCAGCGGATCATGGACGCCAAGAGCCGGGGCGCGCGGATCGGTGTGGTCGATACCCGGCTGAGCAACACCTCGACCCATGCCGATCTCTGGATTTCCCCCTGGCCGGGGAGTGAGGCGGCGCTGTTGCTCGGCGTGGCCCGCAACCTGATCGTCAGCGGCCGCATCGACCGGGACTTCGTCGAGCGTTGGACCAACTGGGAGCAGTTCCTGGGTAAGTTCGACCCGGCGACCCCGGCGAGTGCCGGTGGCGTGGATCGCTTCCTCGAACTGCTGGCCGAACGCTACGCCCGCTACACGCCCGAGTACGTCGCCGAGGAGTGCCGCATTCCCGGGGACACCCTGGAGAAGCTGCGCGACGAGATCGCCGCCGCCGGCTCCCAGTTCACCAGTCATCTGTGGCGCAACACCGCCGCGGGCAACCTGGGGGGCTGGCAGACCGCGCGGTCGCTGTTGTTGCTCCACGTGCTGACCGGCAGCTTCGGGACGCCGGGCGGGTT
>CAZBZH010000681.1:0-2737 GCA_964496265.1 uncultured Acidobacteriota bacterium
CGCGCAGCGCGCAGCCGGTGGTCAGCCCGGCAATCAGGACCGCGACGAGCAAACGGTGCATCTGGAGTTCCTCCCGCTCGCAGTATAGGCGGGAGCGGGCACGCACGGAACTGCGGCGGCCACGGGAGCCGGGTCAGCGTTTGCCGCCCCCGGCCGCGCGCCAGAAGGATTCGACCTCCTTCATGTTGCGGTCGTAGGTCGTATCGCGGGTCCCGCCGCGCAGCTTGCCCCGCCCCATGCCGTAGGCCAGCAGCTGGTTGGAGTCGGTGATCACCTCTCCGGTCGCGGCGTACTGGTGAAGAGTCTCTCCGGTCAGTACCGCCGAGATCTTGATGATGTCGGCCGGCAGGGTGCGTCGCGGGTTGGCGCTCTGTAGCCCGGGCCACTCGCTTCCCAGTTCGGTGGCTCCACGTTGTTTGCGTCCCAGCAGAATGCCGGTGCCCCCTTCGGGGTCGAGCCACAGCACCGAGTCGGGAAAGACCTCGAGGAAGGTGCGGGTCACCGAGCGGGCGTCGTCGGGGGCCACCAGGTGGTAGGGCAGCCACTGGGTAAAGACCCCGTCGTCGCTCAGACGCTCGGCGGCGAGCTGGTAGAACTCCCTGGAGTAGAGCGCGTTGACGCCGCGGAAGTAGGGGGGCATCGGTTCCAGGGTGATCACGTCGTACTCGTGCTCGACCCGGCGGACCCAGGCGCGGCCATCCATCACCACCGCATCGACCTTCGGTTTCTCGAGCACCCCCTCGTTGGAGGTGAAGTAGGGCGCCATACGCAGCACCGACGGGCTCAGTTCCACCACGTCGAGATGTTCCGGGCCCTCGTCGAGCAGCGCCGAGGCGGTCTGTCCGGTACCGAAGGCGATGACCAGCCCTCGCCTGGGATCGGGGTGCAGCAGCATCGGCAGCCGCCCCATCCAGGCCATGTAGTGGGTGTGGGCGCCGTCCTTCTCGCTCGAGGCGGTGAAGCCGTCGATGACCAGCCGGCGCCGTTTGTCCGCGCGGGTTTCCACCACCGAGACCGTCGAATCCGGGCCCTCTTCGAAGGCGATGATCTCGTAGTCGCTGAAGGTGTGGCTGGTCTGGATCCGGTCGCGGCCGATACTGGCGGTCTGGGTCACCGCCACGGCAATCGCCGCAAGCCCGGCGAGGGAGAGCGCGATGCGCAGGCGGGGCAACGGCACCGCGGCCAGGGTGACGGCAATGAGGAACACTCCGATCAACCAACTCGACCGAGCGGCACCGAGGTTGGGGATCAGGACCCAGGAGGCCAGCAGGGAGCCGGCAACCGCCCCCAGAGTGTTGATCGCGTAGATCCGGCCGGCCTCGGCGGCATGGGCCGCCCGGTCGAGGTACAGGGGCAGGGCGGTGCCGATCATCAGGATCGCCGGCCCGAGCACCAGCAGTGCCAGACCCAGCCAGCGCAGCATCAGCAGCACGTAATCGACGTCGGGCCGCAGCAACCCCCGGGGAGTCAGCATGTCGATCCGTTCGACCAGCGGCGTGATGAACAACACCACCGCTCCCGCGAAACCGAGCAGCGTGGCCGGTGACAGCTTGCGCCGGGCCAGGCGTGGCGCGAGCCCGGCGCCGATGGCAAGAGGAACCAGCACCGCCACCAGCATCACGGCGAAGCTCTCGGAGGTGCTCTGGAAGGCGGCGAGTAGTGAACGGAACCAGATCACCTCGAGGGCGAAGGTGGCGAAGCCGGTGGCGAACACCACGCCGTAGGCCCCGGCGGTGAGGTGCGGCGCCGCAGCGGGGGCTGACGGTTCCTCGGCGCGGGTTTCGATCGCGCCCACGTCCCGTTGCAGCAGCAGCGCCAGGCCGGCCAGGGTCCCGTTGATGGCCGCCGTGGCCCAGGCCGCGCCGGCCACGCCCAGGTTCGGAATTAACCAGAACGCGACACCGACGGTGCCCATCGCGGCGCCGACGGTGTTGAGGGCGTAGAGCCGTGAGATCGGCGCACCGCAAGCGGCGGCGACCCGCTGAAAGACCGGCACCGTGGCGCCCATCGCCAGGCTGGGGATTCCGAGGACCGCGGCGATCCCCAGCAGGTGGACCGCCGGCGCGGCACCGGGAGACGCGGCGTAGACCTGGGTATCCAGCGACTCGACCAGCCGGAATCCCGGACGCATCAACAGTCCCATGACCCCGATGGCAAGCTCGAGCAGACCGTAGGTCAGGATCGGTTGCCGCAGGCTGCGCGCGGAGAGCCAGCGTCCCATCAGCAGCGATCCGGCAGTCATGCCGGCCATCGTGGTGGCGAGGGTGATGGCGGCGCCGAAGGCGGAGACGCCGATGGAGAGCGCGGCCTCGAGTTGCCACAGGGTCGTCCACGAAAGGGCGGCGGCACCACCCAGGACGATCAGGAGTTGAATCGGGAGCCGGCGGCTCGCGTTGCGCTGCTGCTCCCGCCTGTCCCGGCGGGCTCGACGTTTCCTGCTCACGACCGCACTCCCGCGGGCGATAGCATCCGTCCCGCGCGATATCCCCGGTATTCGGAGTCTTGTTTGCCCCGGCAGCATTGTGGCTGCCCGGGCAAGCTACGTCATGTGACCGTCGTGTGACAGCTCGGGTGTGTCTGCGGCCTTCCCCTCCGCGTAGTCGGGAGACGTTTGCCTATTTGGAAGTAAGTAGAAATAAATTTGCAAATAAGAATTTCCTTGGTATGCTCGCCCCACAACCACATTCCTCTCCTCTTACTCCACGAAAGGAGTCTCCTCATGAGCGAGAACTATCAA
>CAZBZH010000682.1:0-2736 GCA_964496265.1 uncultured Acidobacteriota bacterium
CACCGGCGGCAACACCGTCGACTGCGACGACAATGGCCTGCGGGTGGCCAACCCCTCCCAGTCGGATACCGACGGCGACGGCGTCGGCGATGCCTGCGAAACCCAGGCGCGGTTGACCGTGTCGTCGGACATCCTAGACGCCGCCGACTTCGCCACCATCCAGGAAGCGATCGACGCCGCCCCCGACGGCGCGACGATTCGCATTCACCCCGGCCTCGGCAGCTACGAGCAGGACCTGCGGCTCGACCGGGCGATCACCCTGACCCTGGAAGGCACCTCGACCCAGCCGCCGGTGATCATCGACGACGTGTTCACCACCACGCTGCTGATGCGGGACAGCTCGGGCGCGCCCCACGAAGTGCGCAACCTGACCTTCCGCGGCGACGGGCGCACCATCGACGCCTACGTCGACACGATCTTCGAGAACCTGACCTTCGACGACAGCACCACCGGCGTGGGTATCGGGCTGCGCTCGGGCACCCACCGGATCCGCGACGTGCTGATGGACGGGGTCAGCACCGCCATGGTCATCGACGACCCCGCCGTCGCCCACGTGGAACGGACCGAGATGATCGACGGCATCCAGGGCATCCTGCTGCAGGACGGCGAGGTGAACCTCGAGAGTTCGACCATCGCCGGCAACTCCGGCGTGGGCATCCTGATCCAGTCGTTCGATTTCGACTCGGTTCTGAACATGGAGTTCGTCACCCTGGCGGAGAACGGCGGGATCGGGCTGGACAACCGGCCGGCGGTGCCGCTCACGATCGAGGACTCGATCCTCTACGGCAACCTGGGCGGCGATCTGTCCCAGGTGCCCTGCACCGAGCTGAGCGACAGCAACGTCGGCGACCCCGCCTGCGCCGGCATCAACGGCAACATCTCGGCGGATCCCCTGCTCGACGCCGGGTACCGGCTGACCGCCGGCTCTCCCTGCATCGATTTCGGCGACGACCCGGCGACCTTCGACGGCGCCCCGCAACGGGATGTCGACGGCCAGGCCCGGGTGGCCGATGGGGACGAGGACGGAACCTCCCGGACCGACTGCGGCGCCGACGAGTACCTCTCCGCCCCGGCGATCGATGAGGTCACCAGTGTGCGCTGGCTCGACGACATCACCCTGGCCTGGGACAGTCTGGCCGGCGCGGTGGAGTACCACCTCTACGGCGACGACCTCTCGGCGCTTGCCGCCGGTTACGCCGGCGCCTGCCTGGACAGTCTCGACGGCAACCGCACCGACACCCAGGCGACCCTCGTCGAACTACCGGCCTCGGGCGAAGGACGCTTCTACCTGGTTACCGGCGAGAACGGCGCCGGCGACGAGTCGCGGCCGGGCTCCGGCTCCGCCGTGCAGCGGCTCAACGCGACCCCTTGCCCCTGACGGGGCTCCCGCGTGCGGGCGGCTCGGCCCTCCTGGGCCGCCCGCGTGCGGGCCTTTTGCTCGACGCCGACCCTAGAAGATCCAGTGCAGCAGCCGGAACGGTAGGCCGAGGATCCATCCGATGAGACCGCCCACCGCCAGCACCACCAGGCAGAGCCAGACTTTCCATTCGGCGTACCAGGGTCGTTCTTCCATCGGCATCCCTCCTCCGAACCGAGCCCGCGCTCGGTAACTAGCGCCACAGCTTGTGGACGATCAGGCGGTATGCATCGCCGTCGTCCTCCAAGCAAGTGGTACCGATGTTGAAGCGTCCCGGTTCCATCCAAAGCACCGCGACAGACTCGATCGCTTCGCTCCCTGTACAGGCAGAGTCGAACAGCAGAGCGCGCGGCTCCTCCAGGACGTACTCCAGTTCCGGCTTCTGCTCGACGGGATGAACCACGTCTTCGAGGATGCCCCGCAGATCCTGCGGCTCCGGTGCCCCGATCATGCGGATCACCGCGACGAACTCCGGGCAGTGCCAGACCAGGGTGTCGTTGGGCTCGTCGCCGAAGACCAGCGCCCGCAAGCCTTCGACATCGACCGGCCCGACGAACTCGTTCACCGCGCGCGCCAGGTCGTAGTGGGTGGTGTCGGAGGGCCCGCCGCTCCCCTGCCAGTCTCCCTGCCGGGACTCGGGCAGCAGCACGAACGGCCCGCCCTTACTGGTGACCCACTGAAACTGGGGCGGCCGACGCATGATCTTCTGCACGGGTGTTCCTCTCGTTGGCGCAATTCAGGCCGAGGATACCGTCTCCGAGCCCCAAATCCGCCGCCCCCGCGCCCTCATGCCGCGTTTCCGGCTGGAATAGGCTAGGATTCTTCGGTTGTCCCCACGTTGACATCACGAAGGAGAGAGGTTCGATGCGGATGCGATCGATGATCCGGAGCGCCCTGATGCTGCTCCTGCTGGCCCTGCTGGCCCTGACGCCGGCGATGGCCCGGGGCATGACCGCCGAAGACGTGACCAAGCTGCGCTCGGTCACCTCGGCCAAGATGTCCCCTGACGGCAAGCACGTCGCCTTCCTGGTCTCGGTACCCCGGGATCCCTACGACGACGATGACGGCTCGGCCTGGACCGAACTCCACGTGGCCTATGGGCCGGGCAAGTCCCGCCCCTTCGTGCACGGCAAGGTCAACGTCTCGGGCATCGCCTGGAGTGCCAACGGTGGTGCCATCTTCTACCGGGCCAAGCGCCACGGCGATGAGCACACCGCCGTCTACAAGATTCCGGTGGACGGCGGCGAGTCCACCAAGGTCGCCAGCTTCGACACCTCGATCTCGAGCTTCGACATCTCCGCCGACGGCAAGCGCATCGC
>CAZBZH010000683.1:0-2735 GCA_964496265.1 uncultured Acidobacteriota bacterium
CGGGACCGCCGCCGCGACCGCCGCCGGGAGCCCCGCCGGAAGCCGGCCTCCAGTTGCCCGCGTGGGACATACTGTCGCCATGGACTTCACCCTGGATAGCCACGGCGATCTGCCCGGCCCGCTCAACGGCGACCCGGTCTGGGACGCCGCAACCCTGATCGAGCGCCCGGAATGGAACCACCGGCTCGACGAGAGCGAACAGGCGGAGCTACGTGCCCTCGCCTCCCGTCTCGACGCGCGGGAAGGGGAGCCGTCGATCGCCGGCAAGCCGATGAGCGAGCTCACCGCCGACGAGTTGCCGTTGCCGTCGCTCGCTCCGAGGCTCGAGGAGATCGGCCGCCAACTCGAGCATGGCGCCGGCGCCGTGCGGCTGCGGGGCTTCCCCATCGAGGGGCTCGGCGAGACCGAGGCGCGGCTGCTCTACTGGGCGATGGCGATCCGCATCGGCACGCCGGTTTCCCAGAGCGCCCGCGGTGAACGGATCTTCAGCGTGCGGGACGCCGGCTTCGGCAACGACGACCCTCGTTCCCGGGGACCGAACACTAGCAAGCGGCTGACCTTCCACACCGATCGCGCCGACGTGGTCGGTTTCCTTTGCCTGCAACCGGCGAAGGAGGGGGGCGAGAACGAGATCGCGTCGTCGATGACGGTCTACAACGCCATTCTCGCCCGGCGCCCCGACCTGCTCACGGCGCTGATGGAGCCGTTCTACTACCTGCGCCACACCGTCGACTCGGGGAACGCCCGGCCCTGGTGCCGCCTGCCGGTGTTCTCCTTCCGCGAGGGTCACTTCGCCTGCTGCCTGCTGCGGGTGTTGATCGAACGGGCCCACGCCCACGCCGATCTTCCCGATCTCACGCCGCGGCAGATCGAAGCTCTCGATCTGGTCGAGTCGCTGGCCGCCGACGTCCGGTACAACGTGCGCTTCATGCAGAAGAGCGGCGACCTGATCTGGCTCAACAACTGGGTGATCCTGCACAAGCGTCAGGCCTTCGTCGATTGGCCCGAGCTCGAGCGGCGCCGGCACATCCTTCGGCTGTGGCTTTCGATGCCCGAGAGCCGGCCGTTGGATCCGCTGTTTGCCGATCACTTCGGCACCGCCGAGGCGGGTGCTCTGCGGGGTGGTATGCGCGCCCGCAGCTGAACGCTCCCGAGCAGATTCTCCCTTTTCCCACAATGTTTATTGGTGACCGAAGTGGTCTCCTGCACGCTGGCGGTGTGCCCTCAAGACGCGCTCGAATGTGCCCTTCGCCAGTAGGCATCGCCAAGGGAGACACGCATGAGCAAGTCGAGATTCACCATCACCGTCCTGAGCCTGATCCTGGCTTTCAGTATCCTGGCGCCGGTCGCCTCGGCCGACGCCGGTGACTGGGTCGTCCGCACCCGGTTGATCTTCATCGAACCGGACGACGGCGCTTCCGGCGTGCTCCAGACCGACCTCAACGCCGGTGTCGAGAGCGACGTGACCGTCGAGTTCGACGCGACCTACTTCGTCAGCGACCGCTTCGCCATCGAGGGCATCCTGGCGACCGCGGCCCAGGAGGTCGTGGTCAACGACGGGAGCGGCGAGACCAGCCTGGGTAGCGTGCTCCACGCCCCGGCGACCTTCCTGGCCCAGTACCACTTCGGTGGCGACGGCAAGGTCCACCCTTACGTCGGCCTGGGCATCAACTACACGATCTTCTACGACGAGTCCGGCGACCTCACGACGCTGGATCTGGACAGCGGTAGCTTCGGCCCCGCCGCCCAGTTCGGTCTCGACGTCGATCTGAGCGACAACAAGGTCTTCAACTTCGACCTGAAGTACGCGGAGATCGAGACCGACGTCGCCTCGATGGGCACCAACCTGGGTACCGTCGAGGTCAACCCGCTGATCGTCGGCTTCGGGTTCGGTTTCCGCTTCTAGCGCAGCGCGGGCAGGCGCCTCGCCTTCCCTTGTCCGAGTTCACAAAAAAGGGGGCCCATTTCGGGCCCCCTTCGTCGTGAGTGTCGTGGTGTCGCGGATCAGGGGCAGCCGGGGCCCTCGCACACGCCGTTGACGAAGCAGAAGCGGTTGCGCGGGTTGCCGTTGGTCTGTCCCGGACAATCCTGCGGGCAGGAGGTGGTACCGCTGCGGCCGTCGCAGCTCTCGCCCACGTCGCAGGTGCCGTCGCCGCAGCTACCGCCACCCTGACAGTTCGGGGCCGCGCTGCAGTCGCTGTCGTCACAGTCGGCCTGACCGTCGCAGTCGTTGTCCGTGCCGTCGTTACAGACCTCGGCAATCACGCCCAGACAGTCGCTGTCGACGCAGTCGATGGCGCCGTCGCAGTCGTTGTCCACGCCGTCGCTGCACTCCGCCGGCGATAGCTCGGTACCGGCACAGTCGAGAGCACACACCAGGCAGTCTTCGCCCGGATCGCAAGTGCTGTCGCCGCAGCAGTAGCTGCCGCCGCTGACCGGAACGTCGGTGCAGGTGTTCCCGCCGGCGGAGCAGCGGCTGTCGGAGCAGGGGACCGGGTTGCTGCCGCCGCCGTCACCACAGCAGTAGCGGTTTGCGGGACGACCGTTCTGCACCCCATTGCAGTCCTGGGGACAACTGACGCAATCCTCGCCGTTGCCGGCCTCACAAACATCGTTGCCGCAGACCGCGCCGCTGGTGCTGCCGGACGGACAATCGCCGGCGCAGCTGTTGCAATCCTCGCCGGCCTCACAGGTGCCGTCGTTGTCGCAGACCGGGCAGTCGGTGCAACCGCTGG
>CAZBZH010000684.1:0-2727 GCA_964496265.1 uncultured Acidobacteriota bacterium
CCGCAGCAGCCGAAAGGCTCCTTCGTGCTCCCGGTCGAAACCGATGCCCGCCGCCGAGAGCGCCTCCAGGGCCAATCCCCGGTCCCGTTCCTCGGCGGCATCCTCGTAGAGCGCCAGGTTACGCAGGGCGTCGCCATAGCCGACGAAGGCGGCGTTGTCGGGCAGCGGCACGAACTCCCCTCGAACGGCGGAGGCCCAGGCCGCAAGCGCCGCGTTCCTTTCCGCCTCCCGGGCACGGGCCTGCGCTCGCTGTTGGCGCAGCCGTTCGACCTGCTCCCCCGGTCGCGGGGCCCAGTCGTCGCCACGGCGCTCGAAGTAGAGGCCGTCGCCGACCATGGCCCAGAGCAACACCCCCCGTTCCCGGGGTCCGTCACTTCCCAGTGCCAGATCGGCCAGGGGCCCGAGACCCAACGGCCCGGGCTCCTCGGAGGCGAGTTCCCAGATCAGGGGCAGGTCGCAATCCGCGGCGCCGGACTCGAGATCCGAGTGGGCCTGTTCGACCCGTCGATTGGCCTGCTCCCGATCGACGCCGCCGTCGGCAGCCAGGGCGTCGAGCCGCAGGGCGATCCGCTGAGTCGCGACCCGGCGCTCCTCACCGGTGCCGGCGAAGACACGCCACTTGCGCTTCTCCTCGGAGGCGACGACGCCGACACTCAGGACCTGTTCGTCCCAGAACAGCACCAGGTCGCCGGAACGGGGGGTCACCGGGAAGCCCTCGCAACATCGATGGAGCCCGTCAGAGGCGATCCAACAACAGCCGCGCGCCCCGGGCGAGGCCCTGCAGATCCCGTGTCTCGACCAGCAGATCGGCGTGGGGTGCGTAGTCCGCCAACGCCGAGTCGTCGAGTCCCCAGCGCGAGCGCGGCTCGGGAACGAGCCACAGCGTGTGACGCACCTCGTGACATAGTTCCTCCAGCGCCCAGGGCATTGGATCGAAGCGATTGGTCCGGCCGTCGCCCAACACCACCAGCAGCGTGTCTCGTCCCCGGGGACGAAGCGGCGAGCGCAGCAGGCGATCGAAGGTCGCACCGTAGTCGCTGGCCGCATGGGGGTCGAGCCCTTCCAACCGGCGCAGCGCCTCGCTCAACGCGACCCCGCCACAGGATAACGCGCCCCCGGGCAGCGCCGGCGCCGATTCAACGGAATCCCGGCCGACGTTGCCCCCGGCGCGCCATTCGTGAAAGACCCGGGTTCCATCCACCGCGCGATCGACGAAAGGCAGCACCCGTAGCTCCGCCTGCCCTCGCAGCAATTCGGAGATCAGGAGCCAGAAACAACCCGCCGCCCGGGTCACCGACCAGGAGACATCGAGCAGCAGAACGACCCGCACCGGACGGCGCCGGCGCCGCTGACGAGGCAACACGAAGGGCACCCCGCCGTAGGCCAGGCTCCGCCGATGGAGGGCGCGCAACCACAGCCGTCCGCTGGAGCGGCGACGACGGCGGCGGCCCACCGGGCCGCGCATGCCGCGCAACATCTGCTCGAGTTCCCGTGCGAGGGCGCGCTCGGCGGCGGAATCCAACCGGGTACGCAGGTCGAGTTGCTCGGGGCGGGGCCGCCCCGCCCGGCGGGCACGTCCCCGTTTCGAGGTCTGACCGGCGGGAGATTCCAGGCGCAACGCCGACTCGGGGTCCCGTCCCGCGCGCTTCAGCGACTCGACGACTCGCTGAAATCCCGGGGCCGGCGTGGCTTGCTCCCGCGGTTCCCCATCCTGCCGGCCCGGGCCCCGCGAAGTCGCCTCGCGCTCACGTTCGACCTTCCCCGCGGGACCGCTACCCGCGGCCTCCCCACGAGCCGCCGCGTTCCCTTCCCGGCGGCCGCTCCCGTCCGGTTGCTCCGCGGAGCGGCCCTCCCCGTCGCTCCGCTCTCCCCAACCGCGGGGAGCCGCGAAGAAGCGGTCGAACAACCCGTCGAAGCGGGCACGCTGCCCCCGTCGCTTGCAGAGGGTGCAGCCCAACGCCGCGCGAACCTGATGACGGTCGCCCAGGTCGACCCGGCGCAGCGCCCGGCCGGCCTCGATCAATTCGGCGGGAGAGACGGCGATGCCCTCGCGCCGCAGCAACGCCGCAAAGTCGGCGAGGGCCGGGGTCACCCGCGGAACCGGGGAAGGTCGTCGAGCACCCGCTCCAGGTCGCGGCGATTCTTGAGCAACGCGCCGAGGGTGCGCCGCAAGGTCTCGGCATCGAGGCTCGGCGCGCCGAGAGCGGTCAACGCCAGCGCCCAGTCGATCACCTCGGCGGTCCCGGGGGTCTTCTTCAGGTCCGAGCGACGGGTCGCTGCGGCGAAGCGCACCACCCGCCGGGCCAGCTCCGCGTCCAGATCGGGAACGCGGCGCTCGAGGATCGCGGCCTCGTCCTCGGGAGACGGATAGTCGATGTGCAGATAGAGGCAGCGCCGCCGCAGGGCGTCGGAAAGGTCCCGGCTGTCGTTGCTGGTCAGCAGCACCCGCGGCCGTGAGTCGGCGGCGAGGGTGCCCAGCTCCGGAATGGTGACCTGGTAGTCCGACAACACCTCGAGCAGGAAGGCCTCGAACTCGGCGTCGGCGCGATCGACCTCATCGATCAGCAGCACCGCACGATTGCCGGCAGTGATCGCCTGCAGCAGCGGGCGCTCGAGCAGGAACTCGCGGCCGAAGAAATGATCCGCCTCCCCGTGCAGCCGGTCTACCGCCTCGGCGAGCCCCCGGGTCCCTTCCAGCAGGTCGCCGGTCTTCTCCCGCAGCAGCTG
>CAZBZH010000685.1:0-2720 GCA_964496265.1 uncultured Acidobacteriota bacterium
CAAGCGCATGCGCCCCGAGCTCGAAGGGGACCCCTCCATCGTCGAGCGCTTCGAGCGAGAGGCCCGGGCTGCCGCCGCGGTGCATCACCAGAACGTGGTCGCCGTCTACGACTGCTTCGTCGCCCGCGGCGGGCACTACATCGCCCAGGAGTTCGTCGACGGCCGGGACCTGAGTAGCGTGCTCTCCAAGCTGCGGCGAATCGACCCCCAGATCGCCGCGCTGATCGCCCTCGAGATGGTGCGTGGCCTCGAGGGGATTCACGCCGAGGGCATCATTCACCGGGACATCAAGCCGGCCAACGTGTTGATCGGCTCCAGCGGCGAGGTCAAGATCGCCGACTTCGGTATCGCCCAGGAGGGCAAGGCGCCCGGGCTGACCCGGCCGGGCACCATGCTCGGGTCGGTGCCCTACATGTCCCCCGAGCAGATGCAGGGGGAACGGGTCGACTACCGCACCGACCTGTTCTCCTTCGGCATCGTGCTCTACGAGATGGTGGTGGGCTATCCACCCTTTCGCGAGTCCTCGGAGGACTCCACCGATACCTTGCTGGAGCGGATCCAGTTCGAACGGTTCGTCTCTCCCCGCCGGGCGGTACGTAAGGTGCCCCGCTGGATGGCGCGGCTGATCCGTCACTGCCTGCGGGCGCGACCGGGAAGAAGGCCCCCCTCGGCGACGGCGTTGCGCCGCACCCTGGAGCGGCATCTCGGCCGGGTCTCGGCGGCGGATTGCCGGCGGGAGATCGCCGAGCACCTGTGGAGCGAGGAGGTCTTCGGGCGGGGCGGGCGGCGCGCCGCCGTCAAGCGCAAACCGGTCGGCCGCGGCGTGCCCCGCTGGGTGCCGGCGACGGCGGCGTGTGCGGTGGGCGCGTGTCTGCTGGCCATGCAGCTCTCGGCGGGCCGGAGAGGCGACGCTGCGGAAGTGGTCGCCGCCGAGCCGGCGGTTCGAACGGCTAGCGGCCCCGAGCCGGTACTCGCGGCAAGCGGGTCGAACCCGGCGCAAGGACCACACGGCCGTCGAATACAGGCCTCGGGCGACGCGGTACGTCTCGCCGAGCCGACCGTTGCCGCGCGTCCCTGGTTCACGCCGACGCTCATCGTGCCCTCCGAGATCGCGCTGGATCCCGCGGCGATCGCGCCGCCGCCTCCCTCGGGCGCGCTGCTTCTGGTTGCCCGCCCCTGGGCCGAAGTGGTGATCGACGACCGCTGGAAGGTCACCACTCCCCGAGCCGCGCCGCTGCGGATCCCCGCGGGGCGCCATCGGGTGGTGTTCCATCATCCGACCTACGGTTTCTACGAGGCGGAGGTCGAACTGGGCGCCGGGGAGCAGGTGACCCTGGCCCACCGCTTCGGCGAGGATCGACGATGAAACCGCTCAGCCGCCTGCTGCTCGCCGCGGGATTGGCGTTACTAGCGATTCCGCTCGCCGCCATGGAGAAGATCCACCTGGTCTCCCCGGGGGACTCCGCCTCCAAGATCGCCAAGATCTACTACGGGTCCTTCCGCGCCACCGATGCGCTGCTGGTGTACAACGACCGCTCGTCGACCCGGTTGTCGGCCGGGGACCGGTTGAAGGTGCCGTTCTGCCCGCGGCACCGGGTGAGGGCAGGGGATACCTGGTCCGCGCTGACCGAACGCTACCTGGGCCAGGGCGAGGCCTACGACACCGTCGCCCGGCTCAACGGGCTCTCGTCGCGGGCGCCGCTGCAGGTGGGGCAGGAGATCGTCTTCCCGGTGGTCAAGCGGCACCGGCTACGCCGCGGCGAGACGCTGGATCGACTGTCCGAGCGCTTCATGGGTTCCACGGTCTTCGCCGACGTGCTGGCTCGCTTCAACGGGGTCGACGATCCGCGGCGTCTGGCGGTGGGCACCGAGCTGCGCGTCCCGATGATGGACTTCGTGCCCCTCGGCCGCGAGGGGAAACACGCGGTTGCCCGCAAGGTTCCGGCAAAGGACGCGGCAGCTCCGGCGACGAAGAAGGCCGGGTCCACGAAGACGACCGGAGCGACGAAAAAGACCGCTGCCACGAAGTCTCGGCCCAGGAGCGCAACGCCGAAGGCGCCGCGCTTCGCCACGAAGCTGGAGCGCGCGATGGAAGACTACGAGTCCGGCCGCTACGCTGAAGCCTTCAATGCCTTCAGGCAAATGGAGCGGGTGGTGGATCGGCAGGGGACCGATGCCGAGCGCTCCACGCTGTGGCGCGGTCTGACCTTCGTCTACGTGGCTTACGACCGGGGGGAGGACGCCTGCGCGGCCTACCGACGTTGGTGTGAGGTCGGAGGCGCCCCACGGCTCGATCCGGATCGGATCTCACCGCGGATCCGTCAACAGATCAGGGGTTGTAGCGACCGCTGAGCAACACCAGCCGGGTGCCGCCGAGGCGAATCTCGTCCAGGTGGCGCATCCGGTGAGCGGTTCCCCGGCGGAACGGGCGACCGTTGAGCTCGGTGCCGTTGGTGCTCTCCAGATCATGCAGCGTGCACACCCCACCCTCGATCCGGATCTTGCAGTGGCGTTTGCTGATCTGTTCGTCGTCGATGCGGATCGCGCACGCCTCGGACCGTCCGATGATCGACTCGTTGCGGGAGAGCCGATAGGTCTGGGTCAGGTCCGATCCTTCCACCACCGCCAGCACGAAGATGTGGGGCGCCCCGTAGGGCTGCGCGCGCACGGGACGTTCGGCGGTGATTCCGTGGGTCTGGTCATCGGTGTGAGGCATGCAG
>CAZBZH010000686.1:0-2719 GCA_964496265.1 uncultured Acidobacteriota bacterium
ACACGAGCCGCGTGGCGAACGCCCGCTCCCCCAAGATGGCCCGCTCCGCCGAGGGTCCGGCGATCATGATCGAGAACCCCAGTCTGATCTGGGGCGCCGAGCACACCGCCAGCAAGATCTGGGGCGACGCCTACCTCTGGCAGGACGGCTATCTGTGGGCTGACGGTTACCTCTGGGCCGATGGCTACCTATGGGCTGACGGTTACCTCTGGGCCGACGGCTACTTGTGGGCCGATGGTTACCTCTGGGCCGACGGATATCTCTGGGCCGACTCGGTTACCTGGTCTCAGGCGGTGATGAACCCCGATCCGACGATTCAATCCCAGTCGGCCAGCCACCCCGCGACAGGCGATGCTGCGGAGCCGCCGGCCGAGACCGGTCCCGCGTTCTAAGCGGACCCGCAACTCGATCCCCTCACTCCTCCCGGGGTGCCGGCTGTCACGATGGCCGGCACCCCGGTTCTCGTTTCGGGCCTGAGCGGCGACGAATCGCCGGCGCGCTTCCTCCACCCCACCAAGCCGCCACTGCCCGAGTTCTCCCATCCCGACTGAGCCGCCGAATGCTTCCCGCCGGCGCGATCGGCTCCCGAATGCGCGTGTCGGACCCGATGTACATGTCGCGATCGACGACACTCCCTGCAAACCGCTTCATTTGAAGCACTTAGGTCCGAAGCGACGCCTGGGCCGCCGTCTGGCGTGTCGACATACACGACGGAACGGTAGCCCCGAGCTGTCGCCAAAGCTCCGTTTCCCCTGAGTTTTCTCAATTCGCGCGGATGGCACACCCGTTGCACTTAAGGGGGCCGAACCTAGATGGAGTTACGCATGAGCCCGAACCGAAAGACCCTGATCCTACTCGCGCTGACGGCACTGCTGGTGTCGACGGTCGCCGCGGATGCCCCCCGCGGTTTCCAGCGCACCCTCGAGCAGGTCGAGTCCTCCGAGCACGTTCGCATGAGCGACAGCCTGCGCGAGATGCTCGACAATCTCGATCGCAGGGAAGCTCCCGGCGAGCCGATCGCCCCGGGCGACCGCCCCGAGCGGCCGCGCCTGGACGATCCCGACGGAGGGATCTCGATCGCGCCCCGCGCCGGCGACGACCCCGACGCGCCCTCGGCCAACGAGGTCGATGTGATCGTGGTCTACAAGAACATGCGTAGCGCGATTCAGATGCAGAAGTTCGCTCGCGGCATCAACCGCCACGAGTTCCAGAGCTTCCCCTTCCGGGCCACCCGGGTGAACGTCGCCGACATTCCGGGACTCTTGCAGAACCCGGCCGTGCAGTACGTCGCCCGGGACTCGGAAGTCAGCCTGGCCTCGATCAAGGCGTTCCGCTCGGCCAACGCCCCGCACCTGAACTCCACGAGTCACAACTCGGACCTGACCGGGTATGGCGTGAAGGTCGCGGTGATCGACACGGGCCTCCACTCCTCCTCTGACGACGTGCTCTACCACCGCAACTTCGGCATGCACAACGGGCGACTAATGGGCGAGGGCGACTACGACGCCAACGGCCACGGCACTCACGTCTCCAGCATCATCGGCAGTGACGGTTGGGGCTCCAAGGGCAAGTTCCGCGGCGTGGCCAGCAAGGCCTTCGTCCGCTCCTTCCGGGTGCTGGATGCGGACGGCTCGGCCAAGGTCTCCGACGTGATCTATGTGCTGGACCGCATCCTACGCCGGAACTTCCGGCACAACATCCGGGTGGTCAACCTCTCGATGGGCAAGGCGGTTGAGGACCCGGTCGCTCAGGATCCGCTGGTTCAGGCGGTCGAAGCGCTGTGGGACGCCGGCATCGTGGTGGTCTGCTCCGCAGGCAACTACGGCGAGGACGGAAACTTCACCATCACCAGCCCGGGCAACTCCCCCAAGGTGAGCACCGTCGGCGCCTCGGATGACCAGGGCACCGGCAGCCTGAGCGACGATCGCGCCGCCGTGTTCTCCTCCCAGGGCCCGACGATGTACGACCACATCGTCAAGCCGGATCTGCTGGCGCCGGGCACCGACATCGTCGCCTCTTCGCCGGGTTACGGCTGGCTGCGCAGCAAGGCGACCAAGCTCGCGTGCAGCGCGGGGGACGTGTCGATTGAAGGCTGTGACGGCTTCGGCGAGTACCTGAGCCTCTCGGGCACCAGCATGGCCGCCGGCGTGGTCAGCGGCACCGTCGCCCTGATGCTGGAGAAGGAGCCCTCGCTGACGCCGGACAACGTCAAGGGGCGCTTGATGCTGAGCGCTCGCCGGGTTCCCGGTGAACTGACCCAGGTCGGCGCCGGCATCCTCGATATCGAGGGAGCCCTGGCGGAAACCCGCATGGTGGCCAACGCCCGCTCCCCCAAGCTGGCCCGCTCCGCAGAGGGTCCGGTGATCCTGATCGAGGACCCGCGCCTGATCTGGGGCGACCCCTTCTCGGCCTCCGAGCTGTGGGGTGAAGGCTACCTGTGGCAAGACGGCTACCTCTGGCAGGACGGCTACCTGTGGCAGGACGGTTACCTCTGGCAGGACGGCTACCTGTGGATGGATGGCTACCTGTGGCAGGACGGTTACCTCTGGCAGGACGGCTACCTCTGGATGGACACCACGATGTGGGCCGACGCCGTCCAGAACCCGAACCCCTTCAGTCAGATGAACGCCCAGTCCGATCAGGCCGGTGGAGATGTCGGAGATATCCCCGCCGATCCGGTCGACGACGGAGAAGAGTTCTAGAAGCGAAACAACGGATA
>CAZBZH010000687.1:0-2717 GCA_964496265.1 uncultured Acidobacteriota bacterium
ACGACGTGGCGCGCAGCGGCCCCCAGGTCGCCCAGGACATCACCGACTGCGCGATCTATTCGGCCCCGGCCGAAACGTCGCTGGTCGGCTGGTGGACCTTCGACGGCAACACCCAGGACCGCTCGAGCTACAACAACCATGGCAGCCTGACCGGCGGCGTCGGCCTGGCACCCATCGCCGGCAACACGCCGGTCTGCCCTGCTTTCGACCATGACGGCGACGGCGTCGCCGACGCCGCGGACAACTGCCGCTTCGTGGCCAACGCCGGCCAGGCGGATCTGGCCCTGGACGGTATCGGTGACGCCTGCGACAGTTGCTCGTCGGTGGCCGATGGGACCGGTGCGGACCGCGACCGGGACGGCCTGGGCGACGTCTGCGACAACTGCCCCCGGATCGGCAACGCCCTGCAGGCCGACGCCGATGCCGACGGGGACGGCGATGCCTGCGATCCGTTCCCTGACGACCCGGCGGCCGGGCTCCCGCTCGATCCGATCCTGACGCTCTCGAAGAGCTCGCCGACCGTCGCCGAACTGAACTGGAGCGCCGATGCCGGATCCGCCAGCTTTGAGGTGCTGCGAGGCGAAAGCGCCGATCTGTTCGATGGGCGCTACGGAGACTGCATCAGCGGCGACGACGCAGATGCGACCGACACCACCTACGTCGACGACACGGTGCCGCCTGCGGGTCAGGTGTTCTTCTACCTGGTCCGCGGCATCGGGCCCGAATGGGAGAGCGGCACCCCCGGGGACAGCTCCGCCGGAGAACGGGAAATCGGCTACCGCGTCTGCGAGTAGCCCCGACCAGGCCCCTTAGACAGGCCTTGCGGCGGCTTTCGCCGTATAGGTCATCGGAACCGCCGGTGAGTTCGAGTAGTATCTCACCGGCGGCGCCGTTTCGGCGCCTTACAGGATGGCAACCACCCATCGATCGCAAGCGGGCGGCCTCGGCCGCCAACCATTGCCCACGGCTTCCCCCTCGGCCGTGACGGTCGACCACGTTGCACGGGACGCGGACGCCCGGTGTTCGCGATGGCCGGTGTTCAACGGGTGCCGACGGAGAGGGGGATCACGATGCGCACACTGACGGGACTGCTGGTACTGATCCTGGCCTTCTCCGCCGGATGGGCCTGCCCCGACGACTTCGACCAGGACGGGACCTGCGACGACCTGGACTGCAGCCCCACCGATCCCGCGACCTGGCCGGGCGCCCCCGAGATCAACGACGGCCGGGACAACCAGTGCCCCGGCGACCCCGGTTACGGACTCCGCGACGAGGTTGCCGGGCTGTTCAGCTTCCCGGCGCCGGCGGGGCCCGACGCACGGGCGGAGATCTGCTGGCCCCATCAGGCGGGGGCGACCTCCTACATCGTCGCCCAGTCGGCCTCGCCGAAGCTCGATCCCGCAGGCGCGACCTGTAACCGCATCGGCGTCACCGTGCCTGTGCCGGAACCGGCGGCAGGCACGCCGATCTGCATCCCCCAGAGTGACCCGGCAAGCGGCGCGCTGACCAGTTTCGTCGTGTTGGCCGAGGCGCCGTTCCTCGGCGAGCTGCGCCCCGACGGCGCCGGCATCCCGCGCATCGCCTGCTGGGGCAACGTGATCCAGAACGGCGACTTCGAAAGCGGCGTGTGTAGCGGCGACAGCGTGCGCCTCGGCCAGGGTTCCAGCCTGCCCGGCGATCCCGGTAACCTGCAGGATCCGCTGTGGCAGGTGGCGCCGACCGATATCGATCACCTTTGCCGGGACACCGCCGCCGACGCCGCCAGCGGACGCAGCAGTGTCGACCTCAACGGCAGCAGCGCCGGCGGCCTGCGCCAGGTGGTGCCGACCCAGCCGGGTGCCGAGTACACCGTGCGCTTCCGCATGGGCGGCGACCCCGGGGGCGGCCCCGGGATCCGCAACCTCAGCCTAAACGCCGGCGGCAGCTCCCAGGACTACTCCTTCGACGCGTCCTCCATCGGCACCCGCCTCGATGCCGCCGAGTGGGACGTTCACGAACTGACCTTCACCGCCAACGCGGATCAGGCCACCATTCGTTTCGACAGTACGACCCAGGCCGGCAGCTTCGGCCCGCTAGTCGATGGCGTTTCGGTCAATCTGAACGCCACCTGTTACGACGGCATCCTCAACGGCAACGAGAGCGAGGTCGATTGCGGCGGCTATTGCCTCCCCTGCTCCGGCGGAGAGCGCTGCAACGGCGCGGGCGACTGCATCAGCGGCGTGTGCGCCGACGATATCTGTCGCGAGCCCACCTGTTTCGATGGGCTGCGGAACGGCCCCGAGACCGGCGTCGACTGCGGCGGACTCTGCAAGAAATGTCTCGAGGAAGAGTGCGTCTCCAGCGAGGGCTGCGCCGACGGACTGTGCAACGGCGGCTTCTGCCGTCCGTCAAGCTGCTGGGACAGCGTGCAGAACGGTGACGAGACCGGGATCGATTGCGGAGGTTCCTGCGGGCTGTGCTACGGCGAGGTTTGCTCCGTCTCGATCGACTGCGCCAGCGGAACCTGTCCGGGCGGCACCTGCGTCGGCGCCTCCTGCTACGACGGGATCAAGAACGGCTACGAGACCGGGCTCGACTGCGGAGGCCCCTGCGGCCCCTGTCCGCAGAACGAGGATTGCACCACCGACGGCGACTGCATCAGCGGCGTCTGCAGCGCCTCGGTTTGTCGCGGCGATACCTGCCGGGACGGCGTCTGGAACGGCAGCGAGCAGGGGGTC
>CAZBZH010000688.1:0-2711 GCA_964496265.1 uncultured Acidobacteriota bacterium
GGAGTCGCCGGAGTGCACCCCGGCCTCCTCGATATGCTGCATGATGCCGGCGACGACCACGTCCTCGCCGTCGCAGAGAGCATCGACGTCCACCTCGAAGGCGTCCTCGAGGAAGCGATCGAGGAGCACCGGATGCTCCGGCGAAGCCTCCACCGCCTTGCGCATGGTGTCGGCCAGCTCATCCTCGCTGTAGGTGATGAACATGGCCCGCCCGCCGAGGACGTAGGAGGGGCGCACGAGCACCGGGTACCCGATGCGCTTGCAGGCTTCCCGGGCCTCGTCGAGAGAGCGCGCGGTGCCCCACTCCGGCGCGGGAATCTCGAGCTTGCGCAACAGCTCGCCGAACCGGTTGCGGTCTTCGGCCAGGTCGATGGAGTCCGGCGAGGTGCCGAGGATGTTGACCCCTTGCTCCTGGAGCGGAATCGCCAGACCCAGCGGGGTCTGGCCGCCGAACTGCACGATCACCCCCTCGGGCTTCTCGTGCTCGACGATGCGCAGCACGTCCTCGAGGGTCAACGGCTCGAAGTACAGGCGGTCGGAGGTGTCGTAGTCGGTGGACACCGTCTCCGGGTTGCAGTTGACCATGATCGTCTCGATCCCCTCATCGCGCAGGGCAAAGGACGCATGGCAGCAGCAGTAGTCGAACTCGATGCCCTGGCCGATGCGGTTGGGGCCGCCGCCGAGGATCATCACCTTCTTGCGATCGGTGGGCTCCGCCTCGTCCTCTTCCTCGTAGGTCGAGTAGAGATACGGGGTCAGCGCCTCGAATTCGGCGGCGCAGGTGTCGACCCGCTTGAACACCGGCTCGATCCCGAGCTCCTTGCGCCGTTCCCGTACGGCGGACTCGGAGACCTCGAGCAGATGGCCCAGCTGAATATCGGAGAAGCCCCAGCGCTTGGCCCGGCGCAGCAGGGACTCGGGGAGCTCCGCCAGACTGAAGGAGCGAACCCGGCCCTCCAGATCGACCAGCTCTTCGATCTGGCGCAGGAACCAGGGGTCGACCCCGGTGATCGAAGCGAGGCTGTCGACCCGCATCCCACACTGGATCGCGTAGCGGATCCAGAAGATGCGCTCGGGAGTCGGCTGGATCAACTTCTCCCGCAGCCGGGTCTCATCGAACTGATCCTTGCCGTCGGCTCCCAGGCCGGCGCGGCCGATCTCCAGGGAGCGCAGGCTCTTCTGCAGCGCTTCCTTGAAATTGCGGCCCATGGACATGGCCTCGCCCACCGACTTCATCTGGGTGCCGAGGACCGGGCTGGCGCCGGGGAACTTCTCGAAGGCCCAGCGGGGCGCCTTGACCACCACGTAGTCGAGCACCGGCTCGAAGGACGAGGGGGTGGTGCCGGTGATGTCGTTGGGGATCTCGTCCAGGGTGTAGCCCACGGCGAGCTTGGCGGCGATCTTGGCGATGGGGAACCCGGTGGCCTTGGAGGCCAGCGCCGAGGAGCGGGAAACCCGGGGGTTCATCTCGATCACCACCATGCGGCCGGTCTTGGGATCGACGGCGAACTGGATGTTCGACCCGCCGGTCTCGACGCCGATGGTGCGGATCACCTGGATCGCGGCGTCCCGCATCGCCTGGAATTCCTTGTCGGTCAGGGTCTGGGCCGGCGCCACGGTGATCGAATCACCGGTGTGCACGCCCATGGCGTCGAGGTTCTCGATCGAGCAGATCACGACGACGTTGTCGTTGAGATCCCGCATCAACTCGAGCTCGTACTCCTTCCAGCCGAGCACCGACTCCTCGATCAGCACCTCGGTCGTCGGGCTCTGGTCCAGACCGCTCTGCACGATCTGTTCGAACTCGTCGATGTTGTAGGCGGTACCGCCGCCGCTTCCGCCCAGGGTAAAGGAGGGGCGGATGATCACCGGGAAGCCGAGCTCGGTCAGATGCTCGCGGGCCTCGGCCAGGGTGTGAACCACGGCACTACGCGGCGTATCGAGGCCGATCCGCGTCATCGCGTTCTTGAACTCCTGGCGGTCCTCGGCCATGCGAATCGCCGAGAGCTTGGCGCCGATCAACTCGACGCCGGTATCGGCGATGGTGCCCCGCTCACCCAGGGCCATCGCCAGGTTGAGCGCGGTCTGGCCACCGACGGTCGGCAGGATCGCGTCGGGCTGTTCCCGGCGGATGATCTGCTCGACCACCTCGGGAGTCAGCGGCTCGACGTAGGTGCGGTCGGCCAGGGCCGGGTCGGTCATGATGGTGGCCGGGTTGGAGTTGACCAACACCACCTCATAACCCTCTTCACGGAGCGCCTTACACGCCTGGCTGCCGGAGTAGTCGAACTCGCAGGCCTGACCGATGACGATCGGCCCCGACCCGATGATCAGAATCCTGTGGATGTCGGTGCGCTTGGGCACTCCCTCTCCCCCGTCGTAGTCAGTCCCCAAAGGACCTGGTGTCTATCCGAAGTAGGTTTTTCGCCTACGGATGCTGCCTACCAAAAAAACAGGAGCCTGAAGCAGGCTCCTGTTCGCAATCATTCGGTTGGACAACGAAGCCGCCAATCGTCAGGCGTCCTGGGACGACGAAGCGTCCTTGCCCTGTTCCTCGGCGTCGGCCTCGCCGGCGCTCGCGATCTCGGCGTCGACCAGTTCGATCAGCGCCATCTCGGCGTTATCCCCGCGGCGGGGTCCGAGCTTGATGATACGAGTGTAGCCCCCGGGCCGCTGCGCGTAGCGCGCGGACAGGGTGTCGAACAGCTTGG
>CAZBZH010000689.1:0-1533 GCA_964496265.1 uncultured Acidobacteriota bacterium
GACGCCGCGGAACGTTTCGGGGTGCGCGAGGCTCCGGTGCGGGACGTGTTGCGCGGGCTGGAGCGGGACGGCGTGCTGATCGAAGGGGAGCTTCGTCCCGGGGGGACCCGGGTCGAGTGGTGCGACGCCGAGGTGCTGCGCCGGCTGAAGCGCATGAACCTGGCCAAGCTGCGGGACCAGGTGGCGCCGGTCGAGGCCTCGACGTTGGCGCTGTTCCTGCCGCGCTGGCATGGCCTCGACGAGAACGCCCGGGGGCTCGTCGCGGGCATCGAGAAGTTGGAAGAGGCGATCGTGCAGCTCGAAGGGCTGCCGCTGCCCTGGAGCGAGTTGAGCGCGCGGCTGTTGCCGGCGCGGGTGCGGGACTTCCGGCTGGAGATGCTCGACACGTTGAGCGCCGGCGGTTGGCTCTGCTGGGTCGGCGCCGGTGCCCTGGGCGCGGCCGACGGTCGCGTCGCGCTGGTGCGCCGGGAGCAGGCGCCGCTCCTGATCGACGCGCCCGAAGAACCTCCCGAGGGAGAGGTGCATCAGGCGGTGCTGGAGCAGCTCGAACAGCGCGGTGCCTCGTTCACCGTGGCGCTGCTGCAGGCGGCCCAGGCGGTGGATCCGCAGATCGGCCCGCGGGAACTGGACGACGTGTTGTGGGATCTGGTCTGGGCCGGCTACATCACCAATGACACCTTCCAACCGTTCCTCAGCCTGGGTCGGCGCAGCGCGAAGAGCGGTCGCGGCGCCGGTCGCGGAGTTTCCGGCAGCGGTGCCCCGAGTCGAAGGCGTGGCGGCATGGCCGGTGGACGGGGGATGCGCTCCATGCGCGCCGGTCGCTTCAGCGCCTCGGCGGGGGGCATGGCCGGCGGACGCTGGTCACCGGTCAGCGAACTGCTGGGCACGGCGCCGGCGGCGACCGAACGACTTCACGCTCGCGCGCTGTGCCTGATGGAGCGCTACGGCCTGATCAGTCGCGAGGCGGCGCTGGCCGAGAGCTGGGTCGGTCGCTTCGGGCCGCTGTACCGGGTGCTGCGGGCGATGGAAGACGCCGGCCGCATTCGCCGGGGCTACTTCGCGGAGGGTCTCTCCGGCGCCCAGTTCGCCCTGCCGGGTGCGGTCGACCGCCTGCGCGGCTCCAAGCTGGAGGATCGTCCGGTCGACGAGGAGCCCCAGGTGCAGTGGCTCGCCGCTGTCGATCCCGCCAACCCTTATGGATCGTTGATTCCCTGGCCTGAAACCGCCGCCGGTGAGACCCAGCGGCCGCGCCGCGTGGCCGGCGCATCGTTGGTGACCGTCGACGGTGAGCCGGTGATCTACCTGGCGCCGCGGGCGCGCAAGATGCTGACCTTCAGGAACGTCCGCGCCGAGGGCGGCTTCGAAGCGGCGTTCCGCGCTTTTGCCGATCACGGGCGCCGTCAGGGCCGGTTGCCGCGCATCGAGCAGATCGACGGCCTTCCGGCCAAGGAGTCGAAGCACTACGCGACCATGCTGGAGTGCGGCTTCGAGCGGGACTACCGCGGGCTGATGGTGTCGGCGCATCCCGAGCTC
>CAZBZH010000689.1:1560-2711 GCA_964496265.1 uncultured Acidobacteriota bacterium
GCTCACCGGGGGCCGCGCGGGTTCTCGCGGAGGCGATGGGCGTGGAACGGACGGGCGTGGAGCTAGCGGCCACCGCGGACCCCGCAACGATGGATCCGACCGCCATGGCTAGCCGCACAGGCGGCAGCGAGGGTGTTTGGAGCCGCATCGCAGCGGGCGAGAAATGCAGCCGTGCCTGAGGGGGATACCATCCACAAGGTCGCGGCGGTGATGAACGAGACCCTCGCCGGCGAGACCGTCAAGCACTGCATCGTCCGCGGCCGCGCGCCGCGCAACGATTCCAATCTGACCGTCGACGGCGTCGGCGCCCACGGCAAGCACCTGTTCGTCAACTTCGACGACGGCCGCGCGCTACGCAGCCACCTGGGCATGCACGGGAGCTGGCATCGCTACCCGCCCGGCGCCGCCTGGCGCAAGCCGCGACGCCTCGCCGCCATCGAGCTGCACACCGAGCCCTGGGAGTTCGTCTGCTTCAACGCCAAGGAGGTCGAGTGGCTGCGGCAGGGGAGCTTCCGTCATCGGGACCTGCTGGCCTTCCTCGGTCCCGATGTGGTGGTCGAGGCGCCACCGATCGAGACGGTGCTGGAGCGGGTGCGGAATCTCCTGCCCGGTGATGCACCGGCGGTGGATGTGCTGCTCGATCAACGGGTCGCCGCCGGGATCGGCAACGTCTACAAGTCCGAGGTGTTGTTCATTCATCGGGTGCACCCGGCGACGATGCTGGAGACGATGAGCGATACGCTACTCGCCGAGCTGTTCGAGGAATCGAATCGTCTGCTGCGCCGCAATCTGGGCGGGGGCCCTCGGGTGACCCGTGACGACGGCGCTGCCCACAAGTGGGTCTACGGCCGCAAGGGAAAACCCTGCGCCGAGTGCGGCGGCGCGATTCGCATGGAGCGGATGGGCAAGCATCTGCGGGTCACCTATTTCTGTCCGCTCTGTCAGGGATCGCAGCAGGGGAGGCGCCATGCCTGAGCAGGCGGCTCGGTCTACGTTGGCCTGGGTGTGACGACAGCGCTGTCCGGAAGGCCTGAGTAATCTCGTCCTACAGTTTCTGGAATAACAGCCCCACCAGCTTCTTGGCCTTCTCGATCCGCGTCGCTTCGTCGCCGTGGTTCTCGGACTTGCTGATCCGGATCTCGGCGAACTTG
>CAZBZH010000690.1:0-2707 GCA_964496265.1 uncultured Acidobacteriota bacterium
GATCCTGCTGGTCGACAACGAGCGGCTGATCGCCGAGCGCACCGCCTCGCTGATCGCCGCCGAGCGCGGGCTGCAGGAAGCGGCCATCGACCTGTCGGTGTTCTACCGGGACTCCGAGGGCAAGCCGCTGGTCGTCGGGGCCGAGCGGCTGCCCGCCGACTTCCCGCCGCTGGACGCCCCCGTGGTGCGGCTGGAGGGGGATATCGCCACGGCCCGGGACTCCCGGCCCGAACCGCAGTTGCTGCGCCAGAAGCGCCGCCAGGTGGAGCTCCAGGCCCGGGGCGCGCGCAACAAACTGCAGCCCAAGATCGACCTCAAGCTCAACGTCTCCCAGGATGTCGGCGACATCGTGAGCAACCCCGATGACAAGAGCGAGATGGCGGTCAAGGCGGGGATCGCCTTCGGCCTGCCGGTCCAGCGACGGGAAGCCGCCGGTAAGCTGCGCGAGCGAGAGGGCGAGCTGCGCCGCATCGACCAGCAGATCCGCCTGCTGGAGGATCGAATCGAAGCCCAGGTGCGCGAAGCCCACAACGCCTGGACCCAGGCCTTCCGCCGCTACGAGCAGGCCTCCCGCAGCCTGGACCTTGCCCGGGAACTGGAAGAGGCGGAGCGGGTGCAGGTGCGGGAAGGCAACAGCGACCTGCTGCGGCTCAACATCCGGGAGCAGCAGTCCGCCTCCGCCGCGGTGTTCCTGGTCGACGCGATGACCGAGTACTACGAGGCGCGCAACGACTACCGGGCGGCACTCGGGACCCTCTGATGGCCTCGCGGACGTCCGGCGGCTAACATCGGCGCAGCGAGTCGTGTCGACCGCGACGGAGCGTCTGTGCAAGCCGTGATCTATCGCCGCTACGGCGGCCCCGAAGTCCTGGAGCTGAGCGAAGAGCCCCGGCCGGTGCCCGGCGACGGCGAGTTGTTGATCCGGGTTCACGCTGCCGAGGTCACCAAGGGGGACTGCGAGCTGCGCGCATTCCGCTTTCCGGTCTCCTGGTTCTGGCTGCCCTTACGGCTGGTGATCGGTGTGTTTCGCCCCCGGAGACCGATCCTCGGCGGCTACCTGGCCGGCGAGGTGGTCGAGACCGGCGCCGGGGTCGACCGGTTCGCCGTGGGGGACGAGATCTTCGGCTCCTGCGGCCTACGCCTCGGGGCCCATGCCGAGTATGCCACCCTCCCCCGGTCGTCCCCCCTGGCGCTCAAGCCGAAGAACATGACCTATGCCGAGGCCGCCGGAGTTCCGCTGGGCGGCCTCAATGCGCTGCACTTCATGCGCAAGGCGGAGATCAAGGCCGGCGACGAGGTGCTGGTCAACGGCGCCGGAGGCAGCATCGGTGCCCATGTGGTCCAGATCGCCCGGAGTATGGGAGCGCGGGTGAGCGCCGTGGACAACCCGCGCAAGGAGCCGATGCTGCGCGGCCTGGGCGTCGAACGCTTCATCGACTACACCCGGGAGTCGTTCACCCGGCGGCCGGAACGCTACGACGTGGTGTTCAGCGTCGTGGCCGGTGCGTCCTACGCGGATTGCCTGGGGGCTCTAAAGCCCGGCGGCCGCTACGTGCTGGCCAATCCTCGCCTGGGAGATATGCTCCGCGCTTCGTTGACCCGGGCGCCCGAGGGAAAGAGGGCGATCTTCGCCTTCGCCGGGGAAACCGTGGACGAACTGAACGACCTGCGCGAGATGATCGAGGCCGGCCGGATCGTCTCGATCGTGGATCGCGTGCTGCCCCTGGCCCGTACCGCCGAGGCCCACCGTCTGGTCGAGACCGAGGACCGCGCCGGTGCGATCGTGGTCGCTCCCGCCAAGCCCTGACCGGGGGCTGCCCGGTCGGGCACCGACGCGCTAGGATGACGGTCTCGCGGCTGCGCTCGGCCGCCCAGGAGTCTCGCATGTCTTCCCGTATTCTCGTCCTCGGAGCCGGCCGGGTCGGCCGGGTCATCGCCCGGGATCTCCACGACGATCCCGCCCTCGACGTGACCGTCGCCGACGTTCGTGGCGACACCCTGGCGGAGCTTGCCGGCCGTCATGGGTTCAAGACCCAGGTCGCCGACCTGTCGGACCCGGCGGAGGTCTACGCTGCGGTACGGGGCTACGACCTCGCCGTCGGCGCCCTTCCGGGTGACATGGGGCTGCGTTCGATGGAAGCGGTGATCGACGCCGGCACCCGCTACGTCGATATCTCGTTCATGGCCGAGGACCCGCGGCATCTGGCCGACCGGGCCCGGGACCGCGGCGTGCCGGTGGTCTACGACATCGGCCTGGCGCCGGGTACCAGCAACGTGCTGCTGGCCCAAGCGGTACGCCGTCTGGCCCCCGCCCGCTTCGCCCGCTACATCGTCGGCGGACTGCCTTTCGAGCGGCGCCTGCCCTGGGAGTACGAGGCCCCCTTCTCCCCCATCGACGTGGTCGAGGAGTACACCCGTCCCGCCCGCTTCGTCAGCGGCGGCGAACAGCGGGTGCGACCGGCGCTGTCCGATCTCGAACACTTCCATTTCGAACCGGTCGGGACGCTCGAAGGCTTCCTGACCGACGGGCTGCGCTCGATGCTCGATACCCTCGACTGCCCCCACATCGAGGAGAAGACCCTGCGCTACCCCGGCCACGCCGAGCGGGTGCGGGTCCTGCGGGATTCCGGCCTGTTCGACGACCGGGAGGTGACCGTCGACGGCAAGAGCGTCAACGTGCGCAAGGCGACCTTCGCCGTGCTGGACA
>CAZBZH010000691.1:0-2694 GCA_964496265.1 uncultured Acidobacteriota bacterium
GGATGGTCGAATCTTCACGGTTATGGGTACTCAGGTGTCTATCGGTCGATTCCGTTCCATCGTTCAGGCTGCCGCCGCGTTGTTGCTGCTGACGATGGTTCTGCCCGCATGGGCCAGCGGTCCCGCGGACCTGCGCTCGAGCCGGGTCGAGGGGATCGTTCGCGACGCTGCCGGGCAGCCGGTTGCCGGGGTCTCGGTCTCGTTCCAGTGGCGGTTCGACGCCAAGGGAGCGACGCCGCTGTTCGACGAGGCGGTTACCGACGAGGACGGCCGCTTTTCCGTAGCGGTGGTGTTCCCCCTGGGCAAGCGGCCGGTGGCGCTGCTGGCGCTGGAGCGTGACGGCAACCGTGGCGCCCTGGTCGAGGCCTACTCCGGCCGTTCGGTCGAGATGACCCTGGAACCGCTGCGCACCGTGACCGCCACGTTGGTCGGCACCGAGACCGGTGAGAAGGTCCCTGCCGAGATCGCGATCTACAGCGGTGAGGCCAAGCCCCGCTTCGCCTGGATCCTGGCCCCGAAGGGGGACGTCAACATCGGTCTCCCCAGCGGAGACATGTGGTACGGCGTCAAGAGCGACGGCCGCGTCGAGGTGCGGGCCTTGCTCAAGCTGGAAACGGCCGACACGCCCTACGCCATCGGATCGATTCCCCTCGATCCGGTCGGACCCGATCTCTCGGGCAACTGACCCGTTAGCGGGTAACTCACCCGCTCTCGGGTAGCCGACCCGGCGACACGTCCGCCCCCGTCTTCGTTGAGCCTCACCCAGCCCGTCTCAGTGGAGCAACGTGTCGCCGATCAACTCGGCGCTGAATTGTCTTGTTTTTGGGCTACGCTCAGCGTATCGCTTTAGGCCCCCTCTTGTTGACTACCCCATGTGAGGCATGACGCCATGCAAGTGTCCCGCTCTCGTACGACCGTCCGTCTGGCGATGGTCCTGGTCGCGTCTGTGTTTGTTACACCTTTGTTCGCCGGAGGCACCCTCGACCTCCCGGTGACCGATGCCTTCGGCGACCCGATCGACGTCGGTTTCATGGTCGTCGGTCACAGCACGAGTGAACAGGGAGACTGGCCGGCCAAGTTCGTCGAGACCGTCAACGGCGATCCCAACGACGGCCGCAACTACGTCAAGTTCCCGATGATCAAGAACGGGGACGGAGGCTTCCTCTGGACCCAGGTCAGCTTCCTGCCCACCGACCTGCAGTACGACCGTGTGCTGTCGTCGGCGGACAACGGCAACCAGCACTGCGAGGACAGCGCCGGGGTGCGCTGGTCCTGCCGCCGTATGCGCCTCGAGCGCGCGCTGACCGGTCAGGAGCCGGCGAGCCCCGATTGCGCGCCGCCCAACAACACCTGCACGCCGCGCCCGGTTGACTGCGTCTGGCACGAGAACGGGCAGCAGTTCGACGAACCCCTCGGCTTCTTCCAGTGCTGGGAGAAGATGGATGTGCGTCTCGCCGCCATTCAGGACAGCAGCAACCGCAGCCTGCCCGTCGACGACAACGACCGCGACGGCGACGTCGATGGCGCCGACGGCTTCCTCGCCTCGGACGTTCCCTCGCCGGCGTGGCCCTGTAACGGAACGTCCGGCGTCGTCGGCGACTTCCTCGACTGGGACTGCGACGGCCAGTACACCGCCAACGATTCCAGCCGCAAGAACTACGCCGACTGGCTCGAGTCCCTGGCCGACGATCTGGTCAACGACTTCGGCCCGTACAGCGTCGACCATGTGTTCGTCAGCCAGAAGCCCTGCACCATGTTCGCCTGCGGCTACTTCGAGGGTGAACCCCAGTGCGACGACCACGTGATCCGCGAGCCCACGCCGGCCCGTCCCTACGATCACTACTGGCGTCCGACCGCCTACTGGGAGCACGCGGTGGTCGACGAGATGTTCAGCCGTCCGACCCGGGACCCGCGGGTGCACCGCGCCACGCCGAACAACGTCCGCGAGCTGTGGGAGCAGACCGCCCACTGCTACCGCTCCGGTTTCGGCGGCACCGACTGGCATATCCCAGACACCTGGACCTCGCGCCCGGCGATGGTGCTCGCCGACGACAGCGAAGATGACGCGGTCAACTCCGAGGACATCGGCTGCTACCGCTTCGATCATCGCCACCACACGCCCCAGGGGGGCTGGGTCCAGGCCGACGTCTGGTACGCCGGGCTGCGTCCTTACCTGCAGGACTTCAACCCGCCGGTCGCCGCCGCGTCGGATCCGTCGGTCGGTCTGGCGCCGATGACCGTCGCCGGCTTCGACAAGGTCACGGGCGAAGTGATGCTCAGCTACCAGCCGGCGTGCAAGGCCACCGACCACGCCATCCACTCCGGCCCGCTCGCCGCCGTCGGAAGCTACGGCTACGACAGCTCGAGCTGCGGTTACGGCACCAGCGGTTCGATGACCTTCGATCCCGGTACCGGCGACCGCTTCTTCCTGCTGGCGGGGCGCGACGGTTACAGCGAAGGCTCGCTGGGACTCGGCGACGGCGGAGAGCGTCCGGCGCCGGCTGCGGGACCCGGGGTTTGCTACCTGCCGCAAGTGCTCGGCGGGACCTGCCCGTAGTTATCGGGCGGGTCGGGCCGGGGCGATCGTCTACGGGCTCCGACGAACTCGCTTTCCGTGGGGTCTAGCTATGCGGGTTTTCGCGCCTGGGCGTGGCCGGGTCTCGGTGTGAACTGGGGGCTCGTTCGAAGTCGCCC
>CAZBZH010000692.1:0-2693 GCA_964496265.1 uncultured Acidobacteriota bacterium
ACCGCCATACCCACTCCGAGGGTGCCGGTGAGCTGTGGGTCGCGCCGATCTCGACGGCGTCGTTCCTCGGCCTGCGCGTCGCCATTTCCGGCGGCAACTACGTGCGGCAACTGCCCCACACGCTGCTGCGCCGCCTGACCGCCCGTTGGAGCAGGCAGCGGGAGCACCCGCTGGTGTTCTACTTCGTCAGCTGGGAGCTGGACCGCCATCAGCCCCAGGTGGCCGCGCTCTCCCGGGTGCAGCAGTTGCGGCATTACCGCAACCTGGAGAAGACCCGCTGGGTGCTCGAGGACTACCTGCGGGACACGCCGTTCACGCCGGTCGCCGAGCATCTCGGCCTGGACTGGAAAGAGCCGCGGGAGCTGGGCGTTGCCGCTCGCGTCGCCGCGCCTACGGGCGACCATTCGCCTGCGGTAGGCCATGCATCCGCAGCGGCTTCTGAACGCACGGATCCTCTCGGTGCCGTGGTACCCGGTGTTTTCGAAGAGATCGAGCCGGTGGACGGAGACGCCGCCCAGCCGCCCCGGGAAGCCACGGTGGTGGTCCCGCTCTATCGCGAGCGGGTCAACGTCGCCTACCTGCGCCGGGCACTGACGATCCTGCGTGAGCGCCTGGCGAGCCGGACCGACCTGCGCTTCGTGCTGGTCGACGACGGCAGCGACGACGGCACCTGGGAGGCGATGCTGCAGGAGTTCGGCGGGATGCCGGCGACCCGGCTGTTCCGCCACGAGCAGAACAAGGGTGTCGCCGCCGCGATCCGTACCGGCATCGGCCACGCTGAGACCGAGATCGTCTGCACCCTCGACTGCGATTGTTCCTACGACCCCAACGAACTCGAGGGGATGCTGCCCCGCATCGAGCAGGCGGAGATGGTCACCGCCTCCCCCTATCACCCGGATGGCGCGGTGTTTCACGTCCCGGGCTGGCGGCTGTTCCTCTCGCGCACCCTCTCGCGGCTCTACTCGCTGGTGCTCGGCCGGCGGCTGCACACGGTGACCAGCTGTTTCCGCGCCGTTCGGCGGTGCTGCCGCTGCCGGCCCATCACGACGGGTTCCTCGGCGTGGCCGAGATGCTGGTCGAGCTGCAGTCCGCCGGGGGCACGGTGATCGAGCACCCCACGCTGCTCGAGTCGCGCCTGTTCGGCAGTTCCAAGATGAAAACCCTCCGGGTGATCGGGAAGCACCTCGGTCTACTCGGGAATTTGTTGAAACGAAGATTGACGGGCCGGATGCGTGCATCGGGTCCTGACGGTGATTCCACCCAGGAAGCGGCCCGGAGATCGGGCGCGCGCGGAGTGAAGCCATGAGTGATGCAGCGGAGCGGAGCATGACGCTCCCCAACGACCAGGACGCCTCGGGGCGTTCGTTCGACCACGAGGAGCTGGAACAGCGCCGTATGGTGCTCGATTCGGGCACGCTGACCTGCACCAAGGGTTCCCGGGTACGCGAGCTGGAGCAGTCCTTCGCCGAGCGGCTCGGCGTCGACCGCTGCCGTGCGGCGGCCTCGGGGACGGCGGCGCTTCACGCAGCGGTGGCTGCGATCGACCCCGCCCCCGGTGATGAGATCGTGACCACGCCGATCACCGACATGGGCGCGATCACGCCGATCCTCTATCAGAGCGCCATTCCGGTGTTCGCCGACGTCGACGCCCGGACCTACAACGTCACCGCGGCGACCATCGAGCCGAAGCTGACCCGGCGCACCAAGGCGGTGATGGTCACCCATCTGTTCGGCAACCCCTGCGAGATGGACGAGATCCTCGAGCTCTGCCGCGGCCGCGGCATTCCGGTGATCGAGGATTGCGCCCAGGCCTACGGCGCGACCTATCGCGGCCGTCCGGTGGGCACGCTGGGCGACATCGGTTGCTTCAGCCTGCAGCAGGGCAAGCACATCACTGCCGGCGAGGGGGGGCTGGTGGTCTCCCAGAGCGAGCACTACACCCGCCGCATTCGGCTGTTCATCGACAAGGCCTGGGGCTACGGCGATCCGAACCCGGATCACTACTTCCTGGCGCTGAACTACCGCATGACCGAGCTGGTCGGCGCCGTGGCGCTGGCCCAGCTCGGCAAGCTCGACGGCAACGTCAAGCAGCGGGTGGACATGGCGGATCGGCTGACCGCGGCGCTGCAGAACGTGCCCGGCGTCGACGCGCCCGAGGTGGCCCACCACGCGGTCAACAGCTACTGGCGCTATGCCCTGCACGTCGATCCGGCGGTGATTCGCGGCGGCGCGGTGGCCCTGGGTGACCTGCTCCGTGAGCGCGGCGTGTTCTGCGCCCCCCGCTACATCCAGAAGCCGGCCTTCGAGTGCCAGGTCCTGCGGGATCAGGTGACCTTCGGCAACAGCCGCTTCCCCTTCGTCGGGCCGCAACGGGAAGGGGAGCCGGAGATCCGCTACGACCGCGCCGATACCCCGGGCACGATCGAGGCCCTGGAGCGGGTGGTTGTGCTGCCCTGGAACGAACGCTACACGGAAGAACATGTGGACTACGTCGCCTCGGTCATCGCCGCGGCGGCCCAGCGGCTGGCGGTTCCGGCGGCCGCCGGCGAAGGGAGGTCGTAATGGATCCGGTCCGTTTCGCGGTTATCGGTTGTGGGCGTATCGCCCAGGCTCACTTCGACGCCATCGAGGCCTGTGAAGAGGCGGTGGTCGCCGCCGTCGTCGAGCCTCGGGAGTCGGCAGGCCGCGCGTTC
>CAZBZH010000693.1:0-2688 GCA_964496265.1 uncultured Acidobacteriota bacterium
TCGCCCGCGAGGATCCCGACGAACTGTGCGATCTGGCGCGCCGCCCCCAACAGGTCCTCGTCGGACTCAAACCGCGCCTCGACCTTTTCGATTTGCCCTCCGCGCTCGACCCGCACATCGTCCGGGCCGTTGATCATCACCTCCGAGACGCTGTCGTCTTCTAGGACGTCGCGGATCGGTGCCAACAGCATGGCGATCGCATGCCGGTGCAGCTCGTGGCGAAGGTCACTCACAGGGTCAAGGCTCCCGCACTATTCCGACTCGTCGTCCCACAGGCGTACAATCTCGACGCGCCGGCTCTTCTTCCGATTCTCGACGTCGTTTTCCACAACCGGCTCGGTGTTTCCCTTGCCGACCGACTCCAGAGCTCCGGAAGCCACCCCCTCGGCGATCAGGTAGGCCATGACCGCCTCGGCACGCAGCCGAGAAAGCTGATCGTTGAACTCCGCCGGGCCCTCGGAGGAAGCGTGGCCTTCGACGCGGAAGTTGAGCACGCCCGTTGCCTTGGAGCTGCGGTAGGCCTCGGCGAAGGCCAACAGCTCGGTCGAGCGCTCCGGCACGATCTCGGCCTTGTTCTGCTCGAAGGTCACGGCGATGAAAGACACAAGCTGTCCGCCGTCCGGTCCGACAACCTGGTCTTCCTCTTCGTTGTACTCCTCCAGCAGCTTTGGCCGCAGCTCGTCCATTTTGAAGATCGCCTTGAACTGCTCGGCGGTGCGGACCGTTTGACCACCAACCTTGGGGACCCCCGTGTCTCCGGGGCGCAGAGGTTTTTCGTCCTCCTGTGCCAGACTCCAAGACAGCGTGCCGAGCACACAGGTCAGGACCAGTACGTGCAAGAGACGACGTTTGACCATCATTCCACCTCGTAACCCAGTGTCCCCGACGCACCGGGTCGGACGTTGGATCGGATCAGCGCGCGCGTGAGCCGGTAGGCCTGTCCGCTCCCGTCACCGGGACCGGCGGGCAAACCGATGATACGTTTCCCGTCGTCCCAGTCTCTTCCGAGGATCTCGTTGAGTAGCGAGCGCTGATCGTTCCAGTTGAACTCCGAATACAGAACTGCGAAGAGTGTCTCCCGAGACTCCGTACGAAGCAACAATCCCTTGGGCGGCTGCGGGACTGCAGTCCAGCTCCCCGCGCGCAGTTCCCCGGCACCGCCCCACCCCGGAGTCAGCACGGTCGTACCACCCTCGGCGTCCATGCTCAGCAGCAGCAAACGGCCGTCGGACGGAACCTGCGCCCAGGCCCTCAAGGTGGCTCGACCGTCCGACCGCTGGAAGCGGGAGCGGGACCGCGCCGGACCCTCCTCGGAGCTGTCCGTCATCGCCAGGGCGACGCCGTCCGCCGCCATCTCGACCAGACGGATCATGAGCGCGCGCGTCGCGAGTCTCTCCCCCGCCCTGGCGAAGTCCTGAGGCAACGGTGTGCTCTGGTCCCATCGGGCCGCGACCTCGTCGCTTCCGACAGCTAGCTTGACCTTGTCGCCGACCCGCTCCAACGCCGCATCGACATCGCACCCCGTTCCCACGACCGCGAATAGCGGCAGGGACTGCATCAGATCCCGAGCCTGGGCTGCATTGAATCCGATCGGCTCGACTCGCACCTTGTCGCTGCTTTCCTCAAGGCAGATCGGAGTGAGCTCGATCTTCCATTCCCCTTCAGGCGCGTTCTCCAGGGTCGACTGATACTCCTCATACCCCGGAAACGAGACGCTGAGGACTTGGTCCTGATTCTGTGCGGGAACGTTCAGCGGAGTCGGCGCGACCTGCTCCGCCGCGCCCAGTTTCAGCAGCGCGCCGTCGGGAATCGTGACAACGTTTCGCTCGATGACCTTCGGCTCGCGACGCAGGAGGTCCGGCAGGAGTATCGCCGCGATCGCGATCACGAACACACTGACGGCGATGGGCATCAACGGGACTTTCTTGGCGGCAGCGGGCGGCGGCGCCGATGCCGACTCCTCGCGGGGCTTCTCGGATGGTGACGAAGGCGGCGGCTCCGGCGGTGGAGGCGGAGGTGCAGCGGCGGCGGGCCGAGGCGGTGGAGAAGACTCCAGGCCCTCGAACTCGCGAAGCGCCGCCACCGCTCCGAACGGCCGGCTCGCCGGATCCTTGGCCATCAACGAAGCGATGAAGCGAGAGAGATTCTCCGGGATGCTCGCCGAGACCTCGTGGAGCGCCGGAGCCACCTGAGATGCATCCAGCGTCCAGTCATGCCAGCGCGTGTAGGAGATGAGCTCTCCTCCCTCGTACAGATTCGGGAACACCTGTTCCCGCAGGCAGGGCAACCCCAGGGCCGCCGCGTAGGCCAACATGCCCAGGGAGTACAGGTCCGAGGTCGGAGTTGCCGGCTTGGCATCCCCTCGCTGCAGCTCGGGCGCCGTGTACTGGGCTGCCCCCTCCAGCACGGTCCCGGTCCTGAGACAACGCGCGGCACCGAAATCGGTCAGCCGGTACATCTCGTCCTGAATCAATACGTTGGTCGGCTTGATTCCCTGGTGGCTCAGGTCTCGCGCATGGATCGCTCCCAGACCGGCCAGGACCTGCGCGAGCATTCGCCGGACCTCGCTTACGTGCAGGGGCCCCGAGTCGATGACTCCGTTCAACGAACCCTGGTCGAAGTACTCCATCACGACCGCGGGCAACCCGTGCTCGTCCTTCACCAGATCCAACGAGCTCACGACGTTGG
>CAZBZH010000694.1:0-2683 GCA_964496265.1 uncultured Acidobacteriota bacterium
AACCGCTGGCGAATGTGTTGCAGCACCTTCCACCTGGGACGCGACCCCAGGTTGAGGCCGACATCGATCTCGGTGGACTCGACCCCCTGCAGGTGCTCGTCGAGCTCGGCCCGTCCGGTACGCCGGCCGGTAACCGTCACCTCGGGAACATCGAGCAGCAATCGCTCGGCGGCGGACGCCAGGGCATCGGACTCCTCGAGGCTCGTTCCCGGCAGAGTTACCGCGCTGATGGTCAGCGTCCCCTCGTTGAACTCGGGCAGGAAGGTGCGCCCCATCCACCCGAACGATCCGATCGCGAAAACGAGCGCCAATGCCGATGCCGCCAGAAGCCAGCGGCCGTTCCCCAGACACACTTCCAGAAGGCGCTGATAGCTGTCCTTGAGCAGCGTCAACCACCGGGCTTCACGGCCCGTTCGCACTGCCGGCGACCCGGGCAGCAGCAGCGCACAGAGTACCGGCGTAACCGTCAGCGCAACCACCAGGGACGCGGTCAACGCGACGAGGTAGGCGAATCCCAGCGGCCGCAACAGGCGACCCTCGACCCCGTGCAGGAAGAACAACGGCAGAAACACCAGGGCGATCACCATGGTGGCGAAGACGATCGATGCCCGGATCTCGCGACTCCCCTGATACACCACCTCGAGCACCGGGCGGCGTTCCCCCTCCGGCCTGCGGGTGTTTTCCCGCAAGCGGCGAAAGACGTTCTCCACGTCGATGATCGCGTCATCCACGATCGCACCGACAGCGATGGCCATGCCTCCCAGGGTCATGCTGTTGATCGTGGCGCCACTCCACTTGATGGCCAGCGCCGAGGCGATCAGCGACAACGGCATGGCCAGCACCGCGATCGACGCCGCTCGCAGGTTCGCCAGAAACAGGAACACGATCAGCACGACCAGAAGGCTGCCGTCGCGCAGCGCCCGGGTCAGGTTGTGGATCGCCGACTCGATGAACCCCGCCTGCCGGAAGACATCCCGCCGCAGCACCATGCCCTCGTCGAGGGTCGCCTGAAGTTCGTCGAGCACCTGATCCAACCGGGCGGTCAGGTCCAGAGTGTGGGCACCCGGCTGTTTCTGAATCCCGATCACCACGGCGCGTCGACCGTTGTACCCGGCCTCGCCCCGGCGCAATGCCGGGCCGATACGCACCTCTCCCAGGTCCGCGACCCGCACCGGGTGGCCGTCCCGGGCCAGCACGACCGTCTCGCCGATCTGCTCGAGGTTTTCCGGGCGGGCAATCCCGAGAATCAGGTACTCCTGTCCGCTGCCGACGAGGAAGCCGGCGGAGGTGTTGCGGTCGGTCGAGCGCAAGGCGTGCTCGACCTGGTCGAGGGTCACCTCGTAGGAGCGCAGGCGCTCGGGGTTGACCAGCACCTGATACTGCCGCTCGGCGCCGCCGATGGTGGTTACCTGGGACACACCGGGGACCGCCAGCAGACGGCGCTGGACCAGGGTATCGGCGGCCGCACGCACGTCGAGCATCGGGTGTTCCTCGGATTCGAGGGCGACGAACAGGATCTCTCCCATGATCGAGGAGATCGGCGCCAGTACCGGCGGCTCGACGGTGTCGGGAAGGTTGCCGGCGACCAGCGCCAACTTCTCGTTGACGGTCTGGCGGGCCCGATAGATATCTTCCCCCCACTCGAACTCGACCCAGACGATCACGGCTCCGACGGCGGTGACCGAACGGACGCGGCGCACCCCGGCCGCTCCGTTGAGCGCCGTCTCGATGGGGAAGGTCACCCGGGATTCCATTTCCGCGGGAGCCATCCCGCCCCCTTCGACCAGGATGGTCACCGTCGGTGCGGTCAGATCGGGCAGGACGTCGACCGGCAGGCGCATCGACTCGGCGCCACCCCAGACCAGCAGCCCTGCCGCCAGGGTCAATACAATCAGCTTGTTCTGTAGCGACCAGCGAATGAGTGCGTCGATCATCGCGGCCTCCTAGTGCACGTGGCCGTGAGACGGCGCGGCATCCCCCGCGGCTGCCAGGCGAACCAGGTAGGCACCACGATCGACAACCCGTTCTCCGAGTTCGAGCCCCTCGAGCACCTGCACGTAGCCGGCCGAACGGGATCCGAGGCGGAGCATGCGACGTTCGAAGGACTCCCCGCCGGTCTGTACGTAGGCCACCGGGATTCCTGCATCGTCCATCAACGCCGATTCGGGGATCGCCGGCGCATCGACCGGATCCCCCTGAAACAGGCGCACCTCCCCTCGAGCGCCCAGAGGCAGCCGTGCGGTGCGGTTGTCGAACGCGAAGCTGATCTCGGCCGTTCGTGTGTGAGGATCGATCCGGGAACCGATCACGATCGGCTCGCCCAGTGCGTACACCGGCTCATCGGCGACGATCAGCTCTCCGCCGGTCACGCGATGGAGACCGATCGCCGCGGACTCGGGCACCAGCCCGTCGATGTGCACCTCCCAGGGATCGTAGAGCCGCACAAGGGGCTGTCCCTGCTCGACGCTTTCCCCGGAAGCGAAGGCAGCTTCGATCACCACACCATCGAAGGGCGCCCGCAGGATGTAGCCGGGCCCTGAAATCTCCACCTCATGTCGATGGTCACCATCCGGCCCGGAGGTCAACGGGTCGCTCAGAGCTCGATAGCGTTCCCAACGAACCCGCGCGGAACCCAAACGGGCATCGACCGCCGCCAGCTCCGCCGACGCCTCGTCGAGACGCC
>CAZBZH010000695.1:0-2675 GCA_964496265.1 uncultured Acidobacteriota bacterium
CCTCCAGCGCTACGAAGACCGGATCGTCGTGAGGTTTCAGACCCTCGGCGGAAAGCCGCTGTTTACCTACTACCCCGAGGACTCGACGGTTCGGAGAGTGCAGTGGCTGACCCCCGACTGGGCGCTGATCACGGTGGATTTCGAGCAGATCACCCGATCCTACGGCGGCGCCGTTTCGATGAGCCGCCTGATTGCCGTCTCTCCCGACGGCGAGCATCGAGGCATGCTGATGCGCGGCTTCGCCGGGCGAACGGCCAAGGAGCTGGCCGGACACCTTCCCCAGTCGTTGAAGCTGCTCTCACCGACCCTCATCGACAAGAAACACGTCCTGGCCAGCGCCTGGATCGGCCACAGCTCGGTGTTCAAGGTGTCCCTGCTGGACGGCCTGGCGGAGTTGGAGCGGAGAGGCGAGGTGCGGTCGGCGGGGCGGATGCTCAAGCACTTCACCATGGACTGGATGGTCAACCACGACCACACGTCCTGGCTGCGCTGGAATCAGGACAACCGCACCGAACCACCGGTCCAGGTGGTGCAGGCAAAACTGGGTAAGGAGGACTGGGTAGAGATCGAGCGCTATCCGGTCGGAGGCGCTCCGCGGATGAGCATTCAGGGCTTCGGCCCGACGCCCGGTCTGCTCTACGTGATCGTCTCGACCCCGGGCGAGACGACGGCGCTCCACGAGTACGACATCCGAAAACAGAAGCTGGGGAAGAAGGTGTTCCGGCACGAGACCCACAACCTGGAATGGGCCAAGATCGATCCGCGCAGCGGGAAGCTGATCTCCGTTCACTATCACGACGACGAGCCCCGGCAGCAGGTCATCGACGAGGAACGGGCCGAGCTGCAGCAGACCATCGACGCCTACTTCGAGGGCACGAGCGTCAATCGCATCCGCTCACGCACCGCCGACGGCCGCAGCGTCATCATCTCGACCAGTGGGCCGAATACCCCCGCCTCCTTTCACCTGTTCAACCGGGAGACGATGCAGATGAGCCGGCTGGGCCAGGCCTACCCGGACCTGAATGGGCCGATGGGAGAGGTGCGGCCGGTCGCCTACCCGGCAAGGGATGGTCTCGAGATCCGCGGCTACCTGACGACACCCGCCGGTGTCGAGCCCAGGCACCTGCCCACGGTCGTTCTGCCTCACGGCGGTCCGCAGCATCGCGACGTGATGGTGTTCGACTGGATGGCGCAGTTGCTGGCGAATCGCGGCTACGCGGTACTGCAGCCGAATTTCCGGGGCTCCACCGGTCGCGGCGAGGCGTTCCGCCTGGCTGGCTACGGCGAATGGGGCGGCAAGATGCAGGATGACGTGACCGACGGAACCCGCCACCTGATCGAGCAGGGAATCGCCGACCCGAAGCGGATCTGCATCATGGGCGCCTCCTATGGCGGGTACGCGGCCCTGATGGGCGCGGCCAAGGAGCCGGATCTCTACGCCTGCGCGATCTCGATCAACGGCGTCAGCGATCTCTACGAGATGATGCGGGACGAACGGAAGTCGGCGGGGATCCAGTTCTGGGAGCGCTCGATCGGTAGCGACAAGGAGCGGCAGAAGGCCGCTTCTCCGGCCCGGCAGGTCGAGAAGATCAAGTCACCGATTCTCCTGATCCACGGAGAGAAGGACCAGGTGGTCGACTTCGATCAGGCTCGTCTGATGCGCAAGGCGATGAAACGTGTCGGCAAGCCGCTGGAGTTCGTCAAGCTGGACGGTGACGATCACTTCCTGAGCGCCGGCACGACCCGGATCGCCGCGATGAAGGCGGTCGACGCGTTCCTCAAAGTCCATCTGGCGCCTGGCGAGGCGTCGGCGGAGCGGAAGTCCAGGCCGTAGCGGAGATTCAGCGACGTGGATCAACTCCGACTCCGCGACGCATTCGTCGTACCGTTCGGCCCGCCCCGGCACCCGGGCGCCCACGACGTTGTGCCGGCTACTCCGCCGGCACGATCACCCGGCTGAGCCCGGCGGCCTCGACCGCACGCTCGAACGCCGGCAGGTTCTCGGCCAGCACCGCGTCCAGCCGGGACGCGACCTCGGCCAGCTCCGCCGACAGCTCCTTGAACCGCTCGACCGAGGCGACCGTCGGTCGGCCGGGCGCCGATTCGACGACGCTCTGCAGCGCCAGCAGGTGGTTGTCCAGCATCGGGGTGAAGTTGAGGATGTCCTGGGGCGCTTTCGACTTGGTCTGCAGGATCTCGACCTCGATCTCGCCGAGAGCCTCGCCCAGGCTCTTGGCCGCGTCCTTCACGTCGCTGTCCTCGGTGCGTCCGGCGATGCCGTCGGCCTGCTCGCGGACCGAGCGCAGCTTGCGCAGCAGATCGTGGCTGTCCTCCAGGGCGCTCCACGCATCGTGGGCCAGGGCGAAGCGCGCCTCGTGTTCTTGCTGGGAGATCTTGACCCGCGGGTCGGAGACCACCTCCACCGGAACCGTGGAGCTCCAGTCGCCGACGGTCAGCCGCGCCCGGTAGCTTCCCGGCACGACTTCGGGGCCGCGAGGTCCGCCCCACAGCACCGCGTCCTCGACCAGATGGGGATCGGCCAGGCGCAGGTTCCAGATGTACCGGTTCATGCCCGCCCGGGCGCTCAGCTTGCGCGGCTCGAACAGCTCGGGGAACAGCCGCCGCCAGACGCTGGGAGCGGTGCGCTCCGCCTTCTGGCTCGACAGGCTGCGCAG
>CAZBZH010000696.1:0-2667 GCA_964496265.1 uncultured Acidobacteriota bacterium
CCGGGGGGCAGGTTGGGCGGAGATTCCGTCGTCTGCGCGCGGCGCAGCGGCTCCGGCAACGCGGCGGGGATCAGATGAGCGACCCGCACGTTGCCCGCTTCGCCGTCGTCGTCGATATCGACCACCGCCATGGCGTCCAGACGGTGCAGCGCCAGGGGCGCCAGCTCGTCGGCGTTCAGCGGGTCGTCCCCGAAGCGGGTTGCCAGGAAGCGCAGCGTACAGAAGCGCATACGACCGGCGGGAGCACTGGGCGTTCGAGGCACTTCGATGCGGAGATTACTGCCGACGGCGACCCGCTCGATGCGGCCGGCGCGGTCGACGAGGATGCCGATGCGGCGGTTGATCTCGGCGGAGATCTGGGCCATCTCCCGGGCGAGATCGTTGTGGATGACCGACTGACGCGGCACCCTCCGGCGATAGAGGCGTTCGATACGGCGCTTTTCGGCGGGTTGAAGTCCTAGCAGGTTGCCGTAGAGCTCAGAAATAGCGTTGGGCCTCCGTGTTCGCCCCGCCGGCGCCCGGATGCCGGCTGGAGGCTAGATGTACGACGAACCGGGCGGGAGGTTCAAGGGAAATCGCCCCCTGCCCGGAGGGCGCCCGAGAACCGGAACCCGGCCTAGATCCGGCCGACGAAGTGGCTCCCGGCCCTACCCTCGATCGCGCGGGGCAGGCTCTGGGCGTCGGTGATCAGCGCCCGGCGGCCCCCCGCCTTGAGGAACTGCACGACCGCCTCGATCTTGGGCCCCATCGACCCGTCGGGAAAATGCCCCTCGTCCCGCAAACGCTCCAGCTCCTCGAGAGTCACCGCCCCGATCGGGCGCTGGGTCGGCTTGCCGAAGTCGAGATAAACCTGGGGCACGGCGGTGAGGATGATCAGCAGATCGGCGCCGACTTCGCTGGCCAGCACCGCCGAGGTCAGGTCCTTGTCGATCACCGCCTCGACCCCGCCGTAGCGGCCGTCGTCGAGAATGCGGATCGGGACGCCGCCGCCGCCGCAGGACACCACGATGTGCCCGGCCTCGCAGGCGTCCTTGATCATGTGGCGCTGCACCACCTTGATCGGCTTGGGGGACGCGACCAGCCGGCGCCAGCCCCGGCCGGAGTCCTCGCGAATGTGCCAACCGTGTTCGTCCCGCCGGCGCTCGGCCTCTTCCTTCTCGAGGAACGGCCCGATCGGTTTGGTCGGCGCACGGAACGCAGGGTCCCGCTCATCGACCAGCACCTGGGTCACGACCGTCACGACGTAGCGGCGGATCTTCCGCTGGCGCAGATGATTCAGCAGGTTCTGCTGCAGCACGTAGCCGAGGCTGCCTTCGGTCATCGCCACCAGCACGTCCAGCGGCATCTCCGGAAGCTCCGAACGGGTCAGCTCGTTCTTCAACAGCAGACTGCCGACCTGGGGTCCGTTGCCGTGAGTCACGATCAAGCGGTAGTCCCGCTCGACCAGGGTCATCAGCAAGCCCGCGATCTTGTCGGCGTTGCGCTGGTGCTCCTCGATGGTGCCCTTCTCACCCTTCTGCATGAAGGCGTGTCCGCCCATCGCCACCAGAACGATCGGATTCGCGTTTTCGGTTACCACCGCACCCTCCGGGGGAAGCTGGAAAGCTTCGATTGCAAACCCCACCCCCCATCGTCGAAGATAGGTCAGGGAGGCACCATGAGTCGAGCAAACGTCACCACAGCCCTGAAACCCGACCTTCTGCGCGGCCACACCGCCTGGATCACCGGCGGCGGCACCGGCCTGGGCCGCGGTATGGCCGAACGCTTCGCGGCCCTGGGCGCCAAGGTTGCCCTGTCCGGACGGCGGGAGGAACCGCTGGCCGAGACCGCCCAGGCGATCCGCGACGCCGGCGGTGAAGCCGCCATCGCGACCTGCGACGTGCGGGATCCCGCGGCGGTTGCCGCTGCCTTCGACGGGTTGCGCGGCGAACTGGGCGAGATCGACATCCTGGTCAACAACGCGGCGGGCAACTTCCTCAGCCCGTCGGAAAAGCTCTCGCCCAACGGCTTCGGCTCGGTGGTCGGCATCGTGCTCAACGGGACCTTCCATTGCACCCTGGCGGCGGGCCAACGCTGGATCGAAACCGGCACGCCCGGCGCGATTCTCAATATCGTCACGACCTACGCCTGGACCGGCTCGGCCTTCGTCTTGCCGTCCGCCTGCGCCAAGGCGGGCGTCCTCGCCATGACCCGCTCCCTGGCGGTCGAGTGGGGCAAACACGGCATCCGGGTAAACGGCATTGCGCCCGGACCGATTCCCACCGAGGGCGCCTTCTCCCGATTGATGCCCGATCCCAAGCTGGAAGAGCGGCACAAGGCGCGCATTCCGGCGGGACGCTTCGGCACCCGGGAAGAGCTGGCGGAGCTCGCGGCCTACCTGGTCTCTCCCGCCGCCGAGTGGATCCGCGGCGAGATCGTGACCTTCGACGGCGGCGAGTGGCTTCGCGGCGCCGGCGAGTTCAACGACCTGCTCGACCTGAACATCCCCTGGGACCAGCTGCGCCCCCCGAAGAAGTGAGGCGGCTCGCCTGGGCGGCGGCTGTCGGGCTCGTCTGCGCCATCGTGCCCGCCGCCGGCGCCGAGGAGCGCATCCTGCTCGAGCGCTCCGAGGTACTGGAGGCGGTGCGCGGACGGGTGGATATCCGCAAGCGGCTGGAGTTTCCCGTG